>JBBQIT010000412.1:0-4313 GCA_038325205.1 Bdellovibrionota bacterium | reverse complement strand
CAAAGCACGGTTTGAGAGACCCCAAAGACGATAAAGATAAATTTGTATCTTTGTGGTCGGGCGAGCTGGAATACGAAAATATTTCGTCAGACCGCTCTGCACCAAAGATTCGCTTTCGAAAAGGGACCGAGACGTCGGGAGAATACGCTCGTTGGGCCATGAGGCAGAGGGGAGAGATTCCTGATCGAGAATCTCATCTTCCTACTAATGTTCAGCATCTAAATAGCGTGGAATGGTTAGAGGGAATCCATAAAAACTATTTGGCCCATATGCTTGACGACAAATCTGTCTTTACCGACTGGAAACAGACAAATCCCTTGGCGCCACACATCGATGAGGATCTAAACGGACTAGTCGGATATTTCCGCCAAGAGTTTATAAGAGCTGGCCACCCCGAGCATCCGGTAAACGTTTGCCACGACATCCTAACTCCGATGAACAATATCATCTTGAACACCGGCTTTATTATTCCGAGCGCCGAACTTCCGATTCCAGTGGCCCAAAGGCCCGCGATGCGTGCTTATGGTGTAGAAGTCATCATTCGCAATCGACCCCCGGTGCTGACTTATTTGAAGATCTTGAAAAAGCAATATCCTGAGGATGTCTTGCTTCAAAAGGCGATCACTACTTTGGAAGAGATGGGAACGTTCCCGAACGAAGAATTTGACGGCGAGAAACGTTTAAGTCGAATCGCAAACTTAAAAGAGGTTCTCGAGTTTATCGGAACAATCGATCTCGCCGGGGTCACCCAAATTCCGCTCATCATTGGCGCGAAATAGTTCCCAAATAAAACTATTTGTCTTCGGCTGCTTTTTTCTGTTCATTCACACGTTTCTGGACAATCGCCTTCACGTCAGCGAGAAGCTTGAGGGTATCGGGCGCCACATTTTTAAGCGGTGGCCCGAACAGTTTATCTACGTCAAGATCGGCAATCTCAGCGAACTCAGGCAGGGCGAAATTAAAGAAAATATCTTGGGAGGTCGTGAGGCCAACCTTCACTGTGGTTACGCATTCGACCAGTTGACGCTCGGTGATCCACTGATTTTCAAAAAATCTTTGCGCGAGATCGGCGGTGGTGAGAAAAGGGACCTGGCCGTTTTGGGCGACCTCCTTGAGAAGATGGCTATAAAGTCGGTGAATATAAAGTTTCGAGAGGCGCGGCCGGATATCTGGCATCACCATCAGTTGATTGAAAACTTCAGGATCGTGCTCCCCGTTATCCCCTAAAAGAATGAATTGTTTTTTGGGATCAGAAGATCGAATAAATGTAGCGATGGCGCTCACTTTGTAATCAAGCACAGAAGTGAAGATGTCTTTTCGATTCTGAAAAAAGTCATTAGGAAACTCGTTCGCTTTGACGAAATCTTCACCCAAGAATGCAGTCAGGGGGATCGCAGCCGAAATATACCCCACCTTCATCCCTTTGCCGTGGTCGCTTAAGGCGTTGTACAACTCGGGCATTCCCGAGAACGAGTGTTTTTCCAAAACATGCAGCGCCTCGGCAAAGACATTCCAACCGGCCCGCATTCGCGAAATCTTAATCGTGTCATCGATATCGCTAATGACGACGAGGTTGGTCTTGGCCGTTTCCGCTCCGGCGAAACGAGTGGATAAGATAAGGAAGAGCGCTACACGTCTAAAAGTCTTCATCGCCGATGAAGATAGCGTAAAAGAAAAATTCTCGCTACTGGTACGGGGCAACCCCTCATCCCCGCCTGCGCTTGGTGATGCGCCCTACGCCGACCCTGTCCTATTGGTCAGATTTCCGGCCACCCCTTCCGCCTGGCAAGCCTAAACCGCCGAGAGTTACTTGGCCCTATCGTTGCAATCAACCCTCTCAGGGGGAAGCGCAAGCTTACCAAGTTAAAAGGGGGAAACGATGATCTTAAAACGCAGTCTTTTAGTGGTGTTCTTACTGTTAGCCTCTCGGGCAGGTTTGGCCGACGAGCTTCTCGTTTGTAACCAGAATGAAATTCCTCCGGGCTATGTGATCGTGGGATATACCATCGACACAAAGTGTGCTCATTTAGGCTTCGCCAATCCCGATACCATTAGAGTGCGACCGGCGTTCGACGGAGAGCAGGTATGTTACGGTACGCCGGTTCCCTCAGGTTACTTTTATAAAGCCGATTTCTTGGCCATTCCCTACTGCGACAACGGCATATTCACCGCTTCGGGCACCCTGATGCAGGTAGCAGGAGGATCCTCCTCGAGCGGTGCCGGGATTCCAAGTTCCCCTGCTACTCACACGGTTCACTTTGGTTTTATGACGGTGCATATTCCGATACCGACCATCCCACCGTTCCCGGCTCATTAATTTACTCAAACGGTGTCACTCTCCTTTTGTGCCCAAAGGGAGAGTGACTCTTTTAGGGAACGAGAGATAACTACTCCGCAATTGAGGCCCGACGGATTATGGGCTACCCTCCCCTTCATGAAAACTAGCCACACCCTCTTTGGTCTAATGTTCCTCTTGTCGTTGAATCCTCTATTCGCCCAATCAGCCCCGCCGACAACGACCGACGTCTTGAAATCTCTTTGCGATAAAGTGGAGCCGTCTCAATTTTGGAAAAAGACAGGTAAGACAGTGGATGTGTGTTCGGTATGTCCGGAGTTTACGTCGTTCAAAGGAGAGAAACAGGAACTTTCCGTTAAAGGAATTTATGCCGGGGATTTTTTGGGCGCAGCCAAAGAAGAAGTATTGGTAATTCTTTATGGCTGCGAACCTCATGTTGCAGGGTTTGGAGGGATGGCTTTACTGCGACACGAAAAATCGGAATGGAAGCGAATTCTTTACGGCACTTCTATCCCGTATAGTCAGTGCATTCCCTTTACGAGATCTTCCAAGCTCACTGGCCTTCTTTGTTTAGGTAGTGACATGCACTTTGGTGCGGGAGGCTATTTCCTCGACCAGATTTCGATCGATGGTAACGAGATCAAGAACGCTAGCGTGGACCTTGATGGGGCTAAAATGAACCTCAACAACGCGTCCGGCTCCCCGCAAAACGGGTACTGCTACCGCATTGCTCCTGCGGAGATGAAGGTTACGGGAACTCAGGAACATCCCAGAGTAAGCTTTCAACTGAGCGCTGGTATCGAAAAGGCCGCCAAAGGCAGCAAGGAATTTCCATGTAGCGCGGACGGCTGCCAGTGTGAAAATGAAGAGATAAATGGAACCACATATTCCATCGGACTTCAGTTGGCTAACGATATATGGGTGCCTACCTCAGCGAGTAAGAAAAATTTGCTTGAGATAAAAAAGATAAACAAACTCGTTGAAGTGAAGCAATAAGGCTCTTTAAGAGTTAGTTAAAGCCGGTCTACCCCATGAGAAAAGTACGTAGTGCTTCTCCACTCGAGCAAACCGGCCGCACCTTTACTATTTAATTATCGCTGCCCAATCGGTCACCATCTCCGATCCCTTCTTCAAAAATTGTTCAAACCCAGTGTCTTCGAGACTATCCATCATCTCTGACACAGCGTCGGAGTGAGCTTTGGATCGGGCAAAGGCTTTCATGGATTTTTCGTCTTTCCACACGCTAAGGGTCCAGAACTCTCCGTTCTCAGGTCGGGCGTGAAGGGAGAATTGCATAGCGCCTTCTGATTTGTGAAGTTGGGCGATCACCTTCTGAGTGTATTGGGTAAGCTTGGGAATATCTTTTACGTCCTTGAGCTTGAGGTAGTTGAGCTGAACGAGATATTCCGTATTGGCTTCGAGTTGAGGGATCACTCGCCACGCGATCTTGGAATCACCTGCTGCTTTCTGGGCGCCCTCCTGGGCAAACAAAGAGTGATTGAGCAGTAAGCCTAACGGCATCAGCATTAGCATTGTCTTGAACTTCATAACGTCTCCTTAGGTTAAGTTTCCCCCTTCCAATGTGACCACTGGTAACATAAATGTAACCAGTGTCAACATTAAATGGGGTGTGGTAAGTTCTGGTTATGAAATCAAAGAGGTCGACCTACCATCACGGAGACTTGCGAGCGAGCTTAATAGCCAAGGCGATTGAGATGTTAGCCGAGGACATAAGCTCGGAATTTACCATGCGCGAACTAGCTTCCTCTTTGGGGGTAAGCCATGCGGCTGCGTACCGACATTTTAAAGACAGAAAGGCCTTATTCCAGGCCATTGCGGTGGAAGGCTTCGCACAATTGAGCGAGTTTCAGCAGAGGGGATTGTTGGACGACTCCCCTCCCCTCGTCAGGCTAAAGCACCTAGGGGTGAGCTACGTAAAATTCGCGCTTCGTCATCGCTCCCATTTTAGAGTGATGTTTGGCCCCCAGCTTTCAGCTCGTGAAGACTTGCCCGATCT
>JBBQIT010000411.1:0-4324 GCA_038325205.1 Bdellovibrionota bacterium | reverse complement strand
AGCGTTCGATTTCATCGAACGAAAGTACGGAATCAAGACTGAGCCGGGAGACAAAGCTCTCTCGCTTGCGGACTTCAGCGCGAAATACGACCTCCCGCCTTCGCAAATTGTCTTCATGGAAGTGCAACTGCACTACCGAACTCGCGGAGTCCGTGAGATTCCTGCAAAAGATGCCGCAAGACTCGTAAAAAGTTCACTTCCTCCGCGGTTACTGGACGTGCGCGAAACATGGGAAATGAAGATCACAACTCTTCCCGGAGCTCGTCCTCTGACGCCCCAATTATTAGATGAAATTTTAAATGAATGGCCGAAGGAGACCGCTATCATCGTCTTTTGTCACTTCGGAATTAGAAGTATGGACGCCGCGACCTTTCTCGTCGATCGCGGCTTTACTCAAGTCTCAATCCTCAAGGGTGGAATCGACGCTTGGTCTATCGACGTCGATCCCAAAATTCCTCGATATCAAAACGCTTGGTGTTAGTGAGTTCGCGAAGCGAACTCACTTATCCTGAAGGGTGAAACCCTGAAAGGATCTAATCAAACTAGCAGAGCTTTAGTTAAGCCAATGCTTTGTGAATCGCGATGTTCAAGCGCGAAACTTGTCGGGAGGCCGTTTCTTTTTTGATGATATTTTTCGCGGCTGCTTTCATGAGCAGACGTTGGACGTCATTCATCATCGGATCGAGAACGGTCTTCGCAGCCGTTTTAGAATCGTACTTGGCGACAGTTGCCGCGCGCAATTTCTTGATGGCGGTCTTGAAGCGGGAACGAACGATAATATTAGACTCTCTGTGCTTTACAGACTGACGTGCCGCTTTGACTGCCGAGGCGTGATTGGCCATTTTTGAAATCCTTTCGAATCAATAAAGGGAGCAACCTATCCAGACTAAAGAGGAAAGTCAATTGGGACTCCAGAGAGGGTTTTGTCGTCTAATCTCTTTTTGACTGTTCGGATTTCCTACACTCGCTACAACCCCAGTGAATTCAAAGGGTAAACACAGGAGACTGCTATTTCCGCTACTTATGCCCCCAAGCCGTGTACAAAAGTTGACTAATTTCAATATGTAACTCATTGAAATTACATGTATTCTTAAACGCTACCTTGGCCCTAGCATTGCAAACTCCTAGGTATATAGGAGAAAGCCATTACTAAGGCCTTACAGACATTTAAAACGGGAATTACGCTACTAGCAGCCTTGCTAGCGGCCTTTCCTGCGTCTGTTTTCGCTGAGGTGACCGATCCTGCGGCCCAGTTCCAGGCGATGCAGGCCCAGCTTCAGAGCCAGCTTCAAAATAACAACAGTCCGACGAATCCCGGAATGCCGCCTATCCCAACTTTGAATTCGCAGCCAGTAACGCCACCTCAGCAACCTCAAGATCGTGCCAAAAATAACGGTTCGGCCAATGCCGCCGCTATTGCGGGAGCCGCGATGGCCGGTTTGATGTGCGTGATGCTCATGAAACAAGCGATGGAAGCTGAAGGTAGCGAAAAACAAATGCTTATGATGATGGCCATGCAGCAATGTGCTCAGGCCGCTCAGAGTGCCGCAGCCGCTGGACAAAACGATAAGAATAAACAGCAGCTCACCATGGACAACACGCCCAAACAAAGCACTTTAGCAGCAAATCCTTTTCCTCAGACGTCGGATACGCCAAAAGACAATCCCAGTGTAGCGCAAAATCCGACGCCGCAAGAGCCGACTCCAACGCCTTCGGAAACTCCGAAGCCGGAAGTGAAAAAGGATGATGGGGTCGTGACACAGCTAGGACCAGTCGGACCTCCGATAAATCCCTTTTCTGTCCCGGCAGAAATCGACGCTGCCAAACTTAAGTTTGATGAGACTGCCAAAGCTGGTTCTGACGGCGGTTCCAACTCGACTTCTACTCTCGTAGGACGAGGGCCCGCTTCTTCTAGTTCAGCAGCGGGAGCTGCGGACAAGAAAGAAGACGCCAAGGGAGCCACCGATTCGATGCGAAAAGGCAAGAGCTCGGAAACCGCGACTTCATCGGGATCTGATTCCGAAAGTACGAGTTCCAAATCAGGAAATGATCCTTTTGCGGGTATGCTTAGCCAGTTAATGGGCGGCGCAGGCGGTCCTGGAGGAATGCCCACAATGGAAGGAGGCGATATCGTCGCTTTCCCGACGAAAGCTGGCGGCAAGCCTTCAATCAATATTTTCCAATTCGCTTCTCGACGTTATAAAACTTACGCTTACACCGACGGACGCGTGAAACCACGCGCGCCAAAAAGCTTCCCGGCGGTACAGCCGACGCAAGCGTCTCTCTTTCATTAATCCAAAATCGTCTGTCACTCTTCGCCCTAACGCCTTAGACATAGGTAATAGAGCTAGCGCGAACGCTAGGGTCGAAGGCGCCTTTACCTCGCGTTAGCGTTAGCTCTAGCGTTATTACCTAGATCTAAGGCTTTTCTTTTTTTGTTGGGTCGCAATAACCGGGGAAGCTAAGAGGTATGAAGATAAGACAAAAAAAAGTGCCTATCCTCCCCCGATAAAGCTTTGCGCGGGCAGCACTCACTTTTCACTGGTGTGGATAGGCACTAATTTTTATTTCTGAAGCACTTCCGCAATGTAGGTGCGAGCTTCAGCGGAAGGAGTGTCCTTCCATTCGAGCTGGATAAGATTTCTCCCTGGAACCAGAACCAGATAGTCCGTTACAAACGTGCTATCGAACCCTCGGAAAAAGATGGTGCTCTCAAATCCGTTGGTGAGGTTTTTAACCGTTACCCCATCGAAGTTGTGCATGGCTTTGGTATTCAGGCGACAAAGTTTTCCGCGCAGACGAATAGTACTTTCGGGATTGGTCAACCTATCCCGGCCATTCAACCGGTCCAAGCAACCAAGATCAAATATCCCCCGAGAGTCGCTTCCCACACCCACTTCAGAACTTTCGTCCATCTGGGTAAAAGGGAGTTGAAGGGCATGGCTCATATGGGGGTGTCTCAGCTGCTGGAGCGAGAACCCGAAGCCTACCGTCGTGATCGTGAGAAACACGACGGTATCCCAAGGCATTGAAAAAAAAGACGGAGATTTCAAAAATCCTCCTACAGATACGGGCGGGTTCCGAGATCCAGTTTCATGAGGAGTCGCGTTTAGTTCCCTGAAGGGAAGCAGAAGCGAATAAAGGGAACAACTATGGAAGCCACCAACGTACCGTGGCTTAATTCTAGCTCATTTAGATGCATTGCAGCAATAACCAGAGATCTGACAGATTGTGAAGCTCACATAATCTCGCAAATAGTTGAAAACAAGGACTCATGTTGATACAAGGTTCACTTCGTTGACAGTCCCCGCGCATCGCAAGATTTGAGGGTGTACTCGAAAACTACAGCCCGCCCGTGTGGCGGAACCCGGCTTCGCCTTTGGCTATGCCGAGGTTTGGTGCTAGAAACCAAGAATATACTTTGCTTGTCTAGGGGTAGCTGAAAGCGAAGACTGTGCCCGGATGGCGGAATTGGTAGACGCGCTGGACTCAAAATCCAGTTCCTTCACGGGAGTGGGAGTTCGATTCTCCCTCTGGGCATTATTCTGCGACGTTGGTCGGAGCTATTCGTCTACCGACACCGTCAACTGAATCCTGTTTATTTCATTGTCGTTATAGTCGATGCCAAAGAGCCGACGCTGCGGGTGATTTAGATTCACAAATGCGATCTCTCTCCGCGATGTCGGTCGCTTCTGGTAGATCGCTCCCATAACCGTATTTTTTGTCCCGCTCACTTGTCCGTTAAGATCGTAAAGAAGCGTAAGACCAGGTCCAGGTTCCTTGGACCGTGAGTAAGCTTCCCACGCTTCTTTCATCGAATCGTCTCCGAAACTATAAGTACCGCCAGAAATCATATTGTTAAACGCATCGAGATCTTCGGGGCGAAATTCATCAGGAAGCTCGTTCTTGGCGTAAATTCGCAGGCGATCCATCAGTGCGATGGTTTGCTCAGATACAGGATCGGCAGGTGTGAAGTGGGCTAGTCTCTGATAAACCTTCAAAACAGAATAGCTCGTCACTCCGTCGCTTCGGATTCGCTGGTACCCGCCGGCCCTAGCAATTCTTTTCACATTCCGAAACCACCCACTAAACTCTTCGCCAGGAATTCTTTTTCCTCTTTCGGATAATTTCATAGACGTAGCCGTCACGGGACCAAAAGGGTCTTCCGTTCTGAGCATGGCGATAATGAGGTCGCCTGGATAAGCGGGATCTATTTTGAACTCGAAGCTCAGAAAGGCACGGCGCCCCTCCGCCCCTTTTACAATCGGGGATGTGAGGCGGATGATATATCTACTTTCGGTAACCCTTTCAATATAAGGGTCGA
>JBBQIT010000410.1:0-4328 GCA_038325205.1 Bdellovibrionota bacterium | reverse complement strand
AAGATTGGCCACCGGCCATAAATTCGACGACGCGAACACCCCGGGAGGCTTCTTGGTCTGGTCTTTCGAGTCTGTATTTTTTGATACGGATGCCGAAACTTGAAGCAGTTCTGCTAAAACCTCAAAGTGTTTTTTAAGATCAGGTTCGGAAGGAGACGGGCGAAACGCCAAGACTTGTTTTGCTTGCTCGGTTTGGCAGTGGCGTAAAAGCGCTAGGATTTCGAGCAATCGAATTTTCTCTGATTCGTGACTCACAGGGAGAGCTTTTCTAGAAAAATAGGCGATACCGAAAAACTCTGACCATCGCTCTAATTTGTAATAAGACTTCGCTAGTTCCTGAAGTGACCAGACATAGTTGGGAGACTCTTTCGTGAACTCTTGAAGGGCAGGAACGGCGTCAGGGTAGTCTCCCTTTTTCAGTTCTGCGGTTACGGTACTGGTATTCGGCTCGATCGCATAGGAGGACATGGCAATGCCCAGCGCCGTCAAAGTAAGCAAGAATTTATATGCGAGTCGCATCACTAAAATCGATAGCTCGGTCCTAAGACAAAGCCTGTCCTTCCTTGCCAAGCAGTACTGCCGGGCTTTTCAAGATCAAAAGATATTCCTGTGAAAATTCCAAATTGTGGAGTGATTCCTAATTGAGTTTCTAAACCAAATCCCACCATCGGCCCCATCGCGACGGATTGGTACTGAATGACCCCGCCTCGCATGATGACACTCATCTCGGCTTTGATTATTTTGCTTCCGAAGAGATTTACTAAGCCAGTCACTGGCGTGGCGCGGAAAGCTACGTTAAATCGGTACTGGGGTGCGTTGACGTTGAGGAGGAGGCCGTTGTTTCCCAAATTAGCTTGGAGCGTTTCGGTAGATCCTCTCTTGGAAGAAAAGAAGGTCGTGCCTTCGAGTCCAATCGCAAGGTTTCGCATCGCTAGCCAGTAACCACCAGCTTGCAGTGAGAACACATTGAGATAGGGATTAGAGAAATCGTATCCGGCTCCCAAGCGAGCTTCAAAGTGACTATTACGCTCGAACGCTTTGGCGGAAGCATAGTAGAGATCGGAATCGGCATCATCCGCCTGAACCAAGCTCGGGAGGACGAGCGTGACAAGTAGCAATAGCTTCAAAATGATTTTTATCATTTGGACACGTCAGGGAAGAAGCTACGGGTGTAGCTATAGTGATCTTTCAAAATGATCGGGGCCAATTTTTCGGTCTTACTCGAATTGGTCGAACCAGGTCGGGTTTCTACCTCCATAACGATCCGGCTTCCATTGGGATACCCATCCGGATACTTGGGCGTCGACGAAGAATTTTTCTGATCGCAGACTCGGGGATTTTCATCTGTGTAGCCGTTGATGGTATTGCACCACCCACTGTCATCACCAAAGCCATTGGTGTTTCCCGGCAGATACATCGTCCAATTGACGGAACCGCCACCGATGCCGCCGTAACCTTTGCCCGAGACTTTGACAGCGAATTGCAGAAAGGGAACTTTGCGAATCTTAACTTGGACTCTTTGATCGTCGTCGATCTTAGTGATTTGCAAGCTTCGGTTTTTTCCGCCATCCTTAGAATTGCCAGCCAGCGACGTTTCCCAGCCCACCACTTCCCAGCCTTTTTCCAGATGGACTTGTAGAGAGATGGTTTGCCCCGCAGGAAAATCCACCGAGGCTCTTCCTTTTCCAGAGAGGAGAATCGCGTTGGGGTTAGAGCTAACGATATTGGTGTCGGGCGAGACATCGGAGCCAGAGGCTACCAATTCAACCGTAAGACGTTTGGTATCTACTTTGGTAACCGTGAGCGAGGCGTCTTTAGCGCAACGTAAACAGACGAAAGTCAGAACGGTAATTCCAAAAATTAATTTAAGACGTCTCCAGAACCAAGGACTCAAACGCATACACGACCCCCAAAAACTCACGTCATAGTTTAATGCAATGGGTCAAACGTTTCAACTACCAGTTTTAAAAGGAGAATTACACACGGAAAGTGACTATTCCCGGCTAATCGTCAACATCTTCGTCACGTCGCAGCATGCTGTGGTGCGGGGCTTTAGGAAAAAGGGGTCAATCGACTTTCGGAAAAAGGGGTCAATCGACTTTCAGTACTGATTGGAGCCATAGCAGGTTTAGCTCCGCTACTTTTCAGTACTGAAAGTCGATTGACCCCTTTTTACATTACGATTTGGGCTATCGCTATGAGGGAAATGAAGGCTCCTAGGAAGACGGCGAGGCCGTAGCGCTGCATGAAGGGGAGGGGTGGATTTAAAATTCGTTTCTCTACTTCTGTTTCGTGAAGCTCCCATCCGCGTTGGCAGATGTCACAAAGAACGAAGTAGTTTTTCTTTACGATGAAATTGAAAATCCAATACAGACCCCAGTAACGATACTCGAGCACGAGATCAAAAGGGCGAGATTTTTCGCAAGTTTCACAATGGCGATGAGAGACGATGCCTAAGTTCTTGCAGTCTCCGCCAGTTCCCCAAATTAACATAACATTCCTCCGGTGATTCCTGGGGAGGTAGTAAAGCAAGGGATATGCCTATGTGGTTTAGCTTCAAAAGGGCAGAAAAGAAGGCGTCCTTGTTTCAAGCCTGAAACAAAGGCGAGTCTCAAAAATGAGAGATGAGACGGCTTAAAATCGGAAAGTAGGACCGACGGAAAACCCGGCTCGCCAAAGCCAGTTTTGGGTGTTGGGCTTATCTAGTTCGTAATGGAAAGCGACGTTAAATCCAAAGGACTTACTCACTCCCACCGACGTTTCGAGTCCAAATCCTCCGCAGGGGCCCCAGCCTACCGTTTGATATTGGATAGCGCCGGCGCGGGCGAGAAGACTTACGTCAATCTTAACGATGCCACTGGAAAAGAAGTTCACCATTCCTGAGAGTGGAGTGATTCGAAATACGGCTACGGTTTGCGCTAGCGGAGCCAACGCGAAATAAGTGTAGCCCAAACCGGCTGCGGGATCGGTAATCGTTTCGGCGGATCCTTTTTTCGAATGAAAGAAAATTCCGCCTTCGAGGCCAATGGAGATACTGGGATCGAGAAGCCAAAAGGCTCCGGCTTGTACTTGATAGATATTCAAGAAGGAGTTGGAAAAGTCCTGACCGGCATTTAACCGGAGCTCCCAATTGTTGTCGGTATTCATCGCCGCTTCGGCGGCGTAGAAAAGGCCCGAATCGGTGTCCGCAGATTCGTCAGCCGCGAGACTTGAATGGCCAGAAATGGCCAGCACGAACGCAAGTAGTAGCAAAAGTGATTTCACGTTTACTCCTTGCCTTGCGCGGCTTCATATAATTTGGCTTCTTCGTAGACGAAATCAGGCTCTTGCTGTGCCTTGACATCAAGACCCACGGCTTTGTCGAAAGACTCATTAAAATCTAAGGCGGCTACCTTGTTGAAGTCGATGTTCAGCGTCTTGTTTTCCGTAAGATGGACGTAGCGGTGCTCGTTCCGCAAGCGGCCTTTGGCACTGAACTGAAATCTCACACTGATCCAGCTTCCGTTAGCGTAGGAGTAGGTGTGCGTGGTTGCTTCGGCCACATCGGTTTTCGATTCATCCGCCGCGTCGCCAGTACTGACGTGAGCATCGGCGCCTGAAAGCGGGTTCGTTACATCGGCATAGGGCTCGCCTGGCTTAGAATGTTTCCAAACGATAGATCCCGAACCATCCGATCCGAAGACGGTATTTTTCCCCAACACACGAACGGTAAAGTTTAACATAGGGACTTTTCTAATGGTCGCCGTCACCGAGAGATCAGATTTAATATTTTTAACCAAAAGGTCGGGACTCTTTCCCACCGAATCGTAGTCAGAGTCTTCAGAAACGGTCCAGTGGTCCAATTCCCAATTGCGGGGGAGCTTAAGGCTCAACGCGAGATCTTTGCCTTTAGGGAGATTCAAGACGCGGTGGCCCGCTCCCGTAAATTTCATTACTTTCTTTTCTGAAGTAATGTTGGCGTAAACCGTTCCTGTGTCGGGAGTCTCTATCTTAAGATAGACTTTGTGAGAAGCGACGGCTACCACGGGAATCTTTCGAACATTCACCAAGAGGCTGTGGTTCAACTGAATGTTTTTGATCGTTAAGACTTTGTTGTCTCGATCGTAGTCCACGTGCCCCGGCGGAATGCAGTCCCAAGTATTAACTTCCCAGCCCTTAGGGAGATTCACTTTAAGGTGGGCGGTACTTCCGATGGGCACTTCTACTTTTCGTTGACCGACGTCGGTCAGAGAATCTTTGCCATGAGCATGAGTGAGCTCGGCCCCTACGTCTCCGTGCTCGGGGGCAGTGAGACTAAAATCTAGAGATTTGGTAGTCGGGACTGGCGG
>JBBQIT010000409.1:0-4331 GCA_038325205.1 Bdellovibrionota bacterium | reverse complement strand
TGCCAATACCCCCGATTTTGAATGACCTCGACGATGGCTTTCGAAAGCTGCTTCGAAGTCTCCCTACCACGCTCTACCAAGGTTCCAAAGATCCCGTCCGCTAGAAGATCAACATTGGCACCCACCGCCGTCGCAACGAGCGGTAGTGAGAACTGCATGGCTTCAAAAATTGCCATTCCAAAACTCTCGGTCTTTGCCGGATTGACATACAGGTCGAGAGAGCTCAGGAATCCATCGACGTTATCGACGAATCCCAAGAATTCTATGCAGTGCTGGAGCTGGAGTTTTTTGGTCAGCTGGAGCAAGGATTTGAGTTCGGGTCCATCGCCGGCAATTCGGAGCTTGGCTTCGGGGTACGTTTGAATTACCGACTTCATCGCTACGATGAGATCATCCACCCCTTTTTCGCTACGAAGCATGGCAAGAGTGCCAATAATGAGCGAACTCTTACCTGGATGCGTTTGATTGGACTTATCACTGAGTTCAATCGAATTTTCGATGAGCTCGACCTGAGGGTAATAGCAAATCGTATCGAACGTCTGCCGGCTAACCGCCACTAAGTGATCCGTCTTAGGAAAGATAAAGTTCTGGTCGAGAAATTGTTTCAGCCGGTGCCACTTTTGTCCCTGATAAGAACAATAGTGCACAGTATGAATCCAAAGGAATCTACTGTCGTAGAGCTTTCGGATTCTAACGAGAAGTCCCGGTAAAAATAGGTGGGAATGGATTAAGTCATAGCGCCCAAACAAAATAGCGAAAACGCCCTTTCGCTTTGCCGGGACGGGAAGATCATTCCCGGTTTTATCTAAGACGCCTATTTCTACTCTATAGTTCGAAACGAGAGATTTCGCGATCTCAACGACCACCCGCTCCGCTCCAGCAAGGCGCGTGGTCCGAATCGCAAGTAAACACGACTTCACTACTACACCCCAAGGCCAGGCGCGTGCGGCTCCGAAAATGGAGAAGGCATCGGCCGAGTATCCTGAGCCAAAGCTTCTTTTCGTTTCAACGCTCTAGCTCCTGCCGCAAGACGCATCTCAACAAACATCAGATACAGGATCGAGGCTAAGAAAGCTAAAAGAGCGCAGACGGTATAAACCAAGACCAACATCGGACGACGTGAGGTCGGGTCCGAAAGCGCTGGTTGAATCACGCGAAGTCGTGTCGCATTGAGCGCGGCTTCGACTTTGAGTTGTGAGGCCAAACGACCCACTTCTTCTAGCTGGGCTCGATAGACCGTTTCATTTTGAAAGAGCTCTTTTTGCACTTCCGAAACTTGGCGAGAGCCAGACGACTGAAGATGCTGGTCTAACTGTACTTTCATACGATGAGCCTGCATCTCGAGCTCATTAAGCTCGCGAGCTTTATCGTCGCCAAGTTGCTTCGAGAGTTTAAAAGCCTGGCTCTGAATATCTGCACGACGAGCCAAAGTATCCGCGACTGGAGCCGACCCTGATTCGTCCTGCAAAGCTCTGTCGACGGCTCGCAGATCTTGAATCTCGGGCATCGATATCGCCCACAGACGATCGAGTGATTGAGCGTTGTTGGCTCTTTTCAGCTCATCCAACTCTTTTTGAATTTTTAGCTTTCTAAGCTCTACATCAGATAGTGAATCGGCGAGTTTGGCATCCACCTTCGCCATAGTATCGCTTAGCGGAGCCACTGCACTTTGTGCGATCTGGGAGCTAACATCCTCGATCTTGGCTTTGAGGCCCTGAGCCGTCAGATCCAGCCATTCGGTAACGTGACTGTTGTGCTCTTTGTTAATCGTTTGAATCTCGTTCTCGAGATAATCCCAATACAAATTAGTTACGTCAGCTGCGATCTGAGGATCGTTGGCGTATCCTTGAACGACTAACAACTCGGAGCCTTCCGCATAGAAAGTTTCAGCTCGCATGATGCTGGGATCAATAGGGACATTTACCTTCTTCGGCCGGGAAGCGTATTGAGCCATCACCCATGCTTTTGCGGGTTCACCGCGCAATCGACGAGCGATGAGCCCCAACGGAATCTTTAAATTCACGGGAAAGGAAGCAAACTCGACACGATTGGAAAACATCGGTAGGCGCGACGCAATATCATTGGGCTTTTCTGGCGCATAGAGATGTAACGTTGAGCTATAGGTCGAAGTGATGAACTGCGCAAAAAAGCAGGTAATCACAAGTGTGATGTAGAAAGAGACCTGAACCCCAAACTTATTTCGGCCAACCGCCCCTTTAATGGTTTCCCATGAGCTGTACCAAATGGGCACAGGACGCTTTGCAAAGGGCGTCGAAGGCGTTACCGAATCACTCGAAGAAGCCTGGGCTTTTTGCGGCTCGGCCACAAAGTCCCATGGTCGTCTAATAGACTCCCTGCTCACTCGGGTCTGGATAGCGTCTTGAAATTGCTCTTTTTCGCCTGCAATCTCTTTGGCGTACTGCTTCATGAGGTCTTCAATGTTGGGCATTGAACTCCCCCCCTCGCATCGGCACGTGCATTACTTCACGCGCCAGTCCATCAAAATCATCCTTGGCTCTCGACTTCGATTTTCGGAACAGATCCTGTTTCAAAGTCAGAGACAATTTTATTTCTGAAGATTGTCGAATTGCCGACTGCATCATCAGAGGACGGTACTTTTCAGCTAAATGGCCTAAGTAAAGAAAGGACAGTTTCTCAACCGGGTTGAATCTATTCAACAAAATTCTGATCTCCGTTTTAAAATCGAATCGTTCTTGCAGCTCAAAAATTTCGCCCAATGTCAGATTTAATCCACTGCGTGAGAACTCATCCAATTGAATAGGTAGCAGCACCAAATTCGACGCTCTTACAATGGAAGCGTTAACGAGGTTCACTGAAGGAGCACAATCAATAATGATGTAGTTGTAGTCGTTACCTAATTGATCCAATGATTGGGAAAACTCGCTTAGCGAGGTCGACCCCTGCTCCAACAGTTTCCTCTCCACAAGGGAATTAACCGCTGTCGACGGGATTAAATGAAGATGGGGAGTCAGCTTGAGCACGGCTTCTTGGGGAGAACACCGTTTCGAAAGCACATCGAGCAAGATTGCAGAGTTCTCACTAATATTGTAGCCGTAGTTGTCCGGTCCTAAAGCGGAAGTGAGATTCGCTTGAGGGTCCGCGTCAATAAAAAGAACTTTCGCCCCGTAGCTAGCTAGTCGAAGCCCTAGAAAATAAGCCGTTGTGGTTTTACCCACTCCGCCTTTGCACATCATGCAAGCAATTCGCATGGCAGGATTCGGGAAAACGTGTCCCGACGCCTCCAAAACCTGACGAGCCTGCGCGTCAAACACAGAGAGATCCGTCTCCTGACCTCGACGGCGAACGCGGGGGATAATCTTCTCCCTCTCGCAAAACGTCGCCAACTCCTCTTGTGATTGATTTAGCAGCTTCCTAAGATCTTCAAGCCTCACCCAATGGCGAAACTCCGTAGAACCCATGATAAGCACCCCGATGAAAATTAAACTGTAAGTAAACAGCGTTGTCGAGGTTTTTGAAAATAAGCTTGCCAAGCCAAATCCGACAATCGAGACTCGTTCGCCTTTTTGACGACGATAAATAATCTCGTTAACGCTTTCAACCTCCAATATTGTTTTTATTGCCAGAACCACTATCTTTAAGGAAAATAAACGCACCAAATCTTTTTTCATTTAAACGGGGGACAAATGAAAGCACTTTTGACGGGTGGAGCCGGCTTCATCGGCTCGCATCTAACCGGAAGTTTGCTGGCGCATGAATTTCATGTCGACTGCGTCGATGACTTGTCCACCGGAAGCCTAGAAAACATTGCTCCTCATAAATATGACCCGAACTACCGCTTCTTTCGTGGGAAAGCGGAAGATGCTGCGTTAATGGAGCCCCTCATCGAATCCTGCGACGTCATTTACCATTTAGCGGCGTCTGTGGGAGTAAAGACGATCATGAACCAAACGGTTCACTCGATCGAAAATAATCTTTCCGGAACTTTTTTAAATTTGAAATTGGCTACCAAGTACGGAAAAAGAATTTTTGTATTTTCCACCTCCGAGGTTTACGGCAAGGCAAACCGCTTCCCGTTCGAAGAGGAAGATGACATCGTCTTAGGGCCCGTTAGTAAGCTCAGATGGTCCTACGCTGCCGCTAAGTTAATCGATGATTATCTTGCCCGCGCCTATTTCTGCGAACAACAGACGGCGGTTACTATGGTTCGCTTGTTCAATACCATTGGGACAGGCCAGGTAGGACACTATGGCATGGTGGTTCCTCGTTTCTTTGCTCAAGCTCGAGAGAATGAGGACTTAACGATTTATGGCGAGGGTGACCAGACTCGTTGCTTTACTGATGTGCGGGAC
>JBBQIT010000408.1:0-4351 GCA_038325205.1 Bdellovibrionota bacterium | reverse complement strand
GTGGCGTCATCCAAGGTCGGAGGCAACTGAGCGCTAGTGCTACCGGTTGGCTGAGAGATCTGATTGGCTAAACCGTGATTCTGATTTCCCGCACCGCCGCTAGCCCCACTTTGAGCAAATTCCATCGCGGCATCCGCGAGTAAGATCGTTCCTGCAATCACCGTCGGAATATCGAGGCTCAGCACCATCGGGACTCCAATTCCCGTAAGAATTCCGCCCGCGATCGCTGCTGCCGCGGATCCCGCGTTCGCATTGTCTCCCGATTGATTGTAGTTGTCTTTTCGATCGATAGATTGCGTGTTGGGATTGATCGCCGGTGCCTGACCTTCTCCGTTGAAAGCGGCTCCTAATCCCCCTTGCACCATTCCCGACTGTTGAAGATTCGCTGTCGTAGCCTGCCGTTGGGCCGCTTGTTGCGCCGCTTGCGCTTGCTGCAAATAGGTTTGGTATTGTTGTCCTTGGATGGCTCCCGGAATCGTGTAGCCACCGGTCTCGGCGTTTACCGCACCGAAGGAATACAGGAGGGACATGACTAATACTAACTTGTTGGCTATCTTCATGTTGCTCACTTTCGTTGCCTTTCGAGCTGCTAACTAAATATTGTTTTCGAAATTAAAACCTGTAATCGCCGAATAATTACCCTGATCTCTTCCAGTAATACTCTTCAAAGGACGTTGGAAACAATAATCAAACTGCCCCGGTCGAGACGAAGCACACACATGCCGGATTAGTCTTCCACTTCCAAACTTATCCAAAATGCTTCCTTGTGGAGCATTCGAATCTCCCAAGGTGACTTGCACTGCCGCCGTAGGGCGTTTGTAGGAGCTAGAATCCGTAGAGTCAGAGCCATCGCTCGTCGCATCGCCCGATTGCAACGATCCGGCACTCGCGATTTCAGTCGCGAACGTTCCTCCCTTTTCAAACACAGGAGACCCGCCTCCATATCCGCCGCCATCTTGGTCAAAGCGCATTGCACCTAAATTGAATCCGCCACCGCCACCGCCGCCACCGCCGTCGCCGCCGCCTTTTACAACGCCGCCGCCACCAAAACCACCGCCGCCTCCTCCGCCACCACCAGCACCGCCGCCGGGAGACCCGAAAGCACCTGGTTGATTGGAAGAGAATCCGCCTTTGATCGGTTGCATCATGCTCTTAGCACCGGAAAAGGGCTTGTAACGAGGAGCCGCGCCTTCGTCACCGGCGCTGGCGGCTGCCAATTTATCCTCAAGATCTTTTAAGCTAGCAGGGTCTTTTTTATCGGCTTTCTTTTTTGCTTCTTTAGCAAGCTTGTCTACAAAATCTGAATCAGACAAAGAAGGTTTCTTATCTTCCGTGGAATCCTTTTTCTCTTCGTCTTTAGCCGCAGTCTGATTCTGGTTCTGGTTATTGCGGTTGTTATTATTATTGTTGTTATTGTTGTTGCTATTGTCGTCTTTTTTCTTGTTATCAGCGGTGTCGTGCTTGTCTTTTTTCTTATCCTGTCCGCTATTCTGATTTCCTTGTCCGCCTTGACCTTGACCTTGACCTTGACCCTGACCTTGCCCTTGACCCTGTCCATTTTGGGCTTGCCCTTGGCCTTCGCCTTTGTCTTTATCTTTTCCTAAAAGCTTCGCTAAAAGTTGTTGTTGAATGGGATCGTTTTTTCCGCCCGCTTGGGCCGCTTTCAATTGTTCGACGAGCTTGGAGATATCTCCGCCTTTTCCGTCGAGAGAGCCAGAGGCACTCGCTAATCCAGAGCCGGCGCCCGCACCACCGTTACCTGTTGAATCCGACGTAGCAGGACTTACCTGTACTAAAGCGCGCGCAATGACGGGTCCAAAGCTGTCTGCTCCCGAAATTTTGAAAGCATCTTGCAAAGCAGTTCGCTGGTCTTCCGAGAGACCTCGAGTCTTTTCGATTAAATTGTCGAATCGAGACTGAGTCATACCTGGCTGCCATCCTCCGAGGATTTCGGTTAAAGGTCTCGCTGAAGGTTTTGCGGCTACAATTCTTTCTGAAGCCCGTTCCACCTTCGTCGAGTCTTCCGAACCCGATTCTTGCGTCTCGCTGTGATCTTCCTTGGTTTCAGCCTGAACTGTACGACAGTTAAACATCAGGCCGAGCCATAGGCTCGACAGCACAAATAGCAAATTAACGTTTCTCATCAGCTACTTCCTCTAATACGTACCGTAGTAAAACAACTTCTGCTCCTCGTAGATAGTGCAAGACCGGGCCCACCCGTTGTTGAGGCTAAATCTCCAACGCTTTGAAAGTGTTAACCCTTAGTGCACTGAAATCTCACCTGAGAGGGGTTGAGATAAAGTAATGCTTTCAAGTCACTTGGGGACATTTTTTGGTGTGGTGGCTAGTTCTTAGACAGTAGGCAAAGAAGTTTTCAGGTGGTTAGAAGATCGAGACACTGGTGACGACGTTTGGAAAATAGGGTCGCTAAAAATACCTTCGACGTACTGTCGAAACTTTCGACACTGTGTCTTTCAAAGGAAACAGGCATTTGAATCATTGCCGATGATAAGTCACTACAAGTTGTACAAAACCGTGGTCAAATGACACCCGCCTAAGTTCAAGTCAATCTTCCCTTAAGCGCTCGTAACGAAAAGCCAACTTTCACCCTCCCCCTTTGCGGTCTCTTCTTTGCACACTTCACGCACAACGCATTCTATTTTTAGGAGCTCAATTATGGTGTTGTGGAGAACGGGAGTTTTCGCGTGGCTGTTTGTCGCTGCCGTGAGCTGGGCTGAGATGCCCTCCCCAAGCCCCTCCTCATTACCGACTCCTCGTCCCGCCCCCTCTAGTAGTCCGATGCCGCGCCCTAGTCCAACACCGCCCCCGGCTTGTCCTTTTACTCCGGGAGTTCAAACTTCTGTGGATGGAATCACGACGACGACTATCTCGATTGGGGGTGGAGGCTCTTATGCTTACCGCTGGACCTACATTAAATCCTATAGCAAAGAGAGTAAGTGTCTTCCGGGCCACCATTGGCTGGATCGAGATCATCTAAAGCATGTCTGGGTGGAATGTACGAGTCACCTAGTCGACGTGCAAAGCTATCAAGTCGATGTCCTAAACCGAAATAATTCCAGCTGCCAATGGACGAATGGAAATCCGGCGGAGATGGCCCACTTACTCGCGGAATACCGTTCGTGGTGGGATATTAAAAAGACAAGTCAGAGTAACAGTTCGGGAATGACCGTAGAGACACACGCGGTAATCAATAACCGCGCACCCTGGGCCGACCCCATCGTCCTAACCAAGGACTACAATTTCGATAAATCCTGGTCGGCTATGATTAAAAAACGAAATGGGGAAGTTACCCAGTACTCTTTCGATCCTGCCACTGGCCGAACGAATCGCAGCGTGACCGACGCCAACGGACACTCACTCGCCAATCAATTTTGTGGCCCCTCCTGGAGCATGTGGCAGGGAGTATGGGAAGAGGAAGCCTACGAGGCCTATTCCGCTTTCCATTTGGATTTTCATGAGAACCCGTATGATGCCGCAAACCATATCTTCAACACGGTTCCTGACTCTGATTTTGCAATTCCCGCGACCCTAGGCGGCGGACCGGAGTGAAGTAAATTACGGCCCTTCAACAGGAAGCGAGACCGAAGGCCTCGAAGGAGGTCTGGGTTGCGCCATTTCTACTTTACGGCTCGTAGAATAGAGATGCTCGCTAATCACCTTAAGCAAACGTTGCTTTAGGTTGTATTCCATCTGACCGGTCGGACGAAAATTCGTGACGACGTCACGGCACTCGCCGAGTTTGGCGTAAGTTTCGCGGTCCGTAAGCGGAATCAAAGGCAATTCTTGCTCAATATTACCCAATTCAATGTAGTCTTTTCGAAGAAGCTTTCCTACTTTTAGCGGCCCCTTCGCATCCGACATAGTGATAATGAATTGAGCGGTGTTATCTACGGCATCGAGATACGAAAAAAGCATCGAGCCATTTTGATCAAACCACAATTCGCTTTCGTTCAGTCCGTGATAGTGGCGGATCTGATCGGAACGCCAATCTTCAATAATCGATTCTCCAATTCGCTTGGGAGACAAAAACGACCTAAGGTGCGCTCCGGCGCTATGCAAAATCTTTTCGAATCCTAAACGGGTCCATGCCTCGCCATGTCCTTGAACGCTGACTTGGGCTTGGAAATGGAAACGGTCCAGGTGAAATTCAAGAGGAAACCCTTTTTCCGTGGTTTCGGGCCACTCGGGGAGCGGCGAAATGACCAATCGGACAAAAGAGATGTCAAGAACGCTGGCTACCCCTTCCCCGCACTTCACAAAGCAGTTTTGAAGGGCGACTGGGTTAACAAGATGCTTACGTGTTTCGGATTCCATATTGAGTGTCAGAGTG
>JBBQIT010000407.1:0-4355 GCA_038325205.1 Bdellovibrionota bacterium | reverse complement strand
GGGTAAATAGAGTCTGGTTTCGATATCGGCGTTAGGAACACAAAAAAGGAAATGAGGATTTTCTTCCGGAGTATTCAGAAGCAGTTCTTCGAAGTCTAAGGATAGTCCGTGTTCACAGTCAGGCGCGTGGCCCACTACTCTCGCTTTTCCGAGCACACCCTCGCGGGGTCCAACCTTCGACGCCAAGATAGGCTCCGCAGCAAAGGCGCCGGACGAGAAAATGCTGACCAGTGAATAGAATACCCAAACTTTCACGTACACCCCTGAAGTGAGAATAAGCCCCACAAAAACGAATGACGCAAAGTACCATAATATGTGCGCAGGAGGAACTGAATCGTACTAACCACCTATCAATATTAGAATATTCCCTACCCACGGAAACTACTCCGCGTGCGGTCTGCTGGGGGCGCCCCGCTTATTTCCCCATCACCTTATGATCGCGAGCCTGCAATGGATGGATCTGATCGTCAGGAATTGTAGCAATTCCCTGAGGACCGAAGGCTCTACTTCTCGCAATGCTGCCTGGGGAATTCTCGGACCAGCGACGGGCATCTTGGCCGGTGCTAAGGTCCTTTTCGGCGTTCAAAATGTCGACGCGCAATCTTATCGTGTAGTAGGAGAGCAAGCGCATGGTTTCCGTGTTTTCTGGAAGAGGCTTGGAAAATTTGGCCTTCTTAAATAGTTTCCGCACTTCGTCAGTCAATTCATCGATAACCAAAGTCCCTACCGTCTGAAAGAGCTCATTTTCCCGAATCAAAAACCAAGGAAGTCGCTCTCGAACCTGATCCTCGCATACTGGGGCATTCCGGAAAATAAATCCCTCGTCGCCTCTGATTTTACCCCAATGATTTCAAACTTTTTGTTGGGTCAGATCGCTGCGAACACCGTTTGCATCTCTTTAGGAATCACGTATCCTCCTCCGGCAAGGGATTGGGGGGAATTATGCCTGCGAGATCTATTTTCTTTTTATTTTTGGTCACCGCTTTTAGCGCTACCGCATTTGGAACTCATGTAGAAATTACAACAGACCGTCTCCAAGTAGATGGAAAGCCAGCCCCATTTCTTTTTGGCGCGGAGGTTCAATATTTTCGCGCGCGAGGGGGAAGCGGAAGAAATGTTCCAGCGATCGAGGTCGAAGCACTCTGGAATAAGCTCTTAGATCGCGTTCAAGAAGCGAAAATGAACGCTGTCACCTTCTATATCCCCTGGGATTTTCACGAGCCTGCCGAAGGTGTTTTTGATTTTGATGGCACTTTGGATCGCGATGGCGATGGCAAACCCGATTACCCTTCGAGAAATATAAAAAAGTTTATCGAACTAGTGCAAGCTCGCGGCATTAAATATGTGATGGTTCGCCCCGGTCCGTATATCAACGCCGAATGGGGGCCGGTAGGTTTTGGAGCGATTCCGAAATGGTTTTTAGAGAAATATCCTCAATCCCTTGCTGTCACCAATACGGCAGGCAAAGCGCAAACCGCTTCTTTCCAAGATCCGATCTATCGGCAGAAAGTGGCGACTTGGTTTCACGAGTTGTATTCTCATGTTTTGAAAAGCTTCATTGGCCCCGGGAAGCCCATCGTTTTTCTACAGCTTGATAACGAGACCAATTATTTTTGGGATTCTGTTTATGAAAGAGATTGGAGTCCGGGCGCTGTCGCCGACTACCATCGTTTTCTAAAGGACCAGTATCGAGAGATAGGTAGCCTTAATAAAGCCTACGGCACGTCGCTAGCTGACTTCCCTCTGGTAAAGGGTCCCCGATCTGCCGATGATAAATCCTATGCGGGGAGCGCGTGGCACTATGACTGGTTTAAGTTTCATGACGAAGCGATAAGAGACTACTATCGCTTTCTTCGAACGACCTGGGAATCGCTGGGCGTGCACGAGCCGGACGTGCTCTTCACAAGCTGTGATTCTTTTAATGCACCCGACAATGGGTTACTTCCCCGGCTGGATTATCGACAAGAGAACCGCCTCTCTTTCACCACGATGAATATCTATCCAAAGACTTTCGGGTCTGCCCAACAGTCGACGTTAAACAACCCCATGAAGGCGGCACATGACGCCCAATTGGTAGCTTCAGCGCATCGGCAATTTTATGGGACTGCCGGAGATTGGGTGATGTCTACCGAAACGATGGGCGGATGGTTTCCCCCGACGGAAGTCTCGCTCGCTAGCCGGCAACATACTTACGGTTCGCTCATCGCTTCTGGGGTTAAAGCGATGATGATCTATTATTTTCATGAAGGATGGAATTGGAATGCCGAAGAGAAAAAAGATAGTGAGCTTTCCTTCGATGCTCCTCTAGATAAAGACATGAACCCAAGGCCCGCTTTCCAACTCCTTAAGAACTTAGGCAACGCTCTTGAGGCAGGCCTAGGAGAAGCCGCGGTTACCAGTTACACGCCATCTTCCGCGGTCCTCATCGCTCATGACAGCAGCGCTCAATACCCCATTCCCGGAGGGGGTGATGCTTTAAAGATAGCGTCGACGGATTCGGCGTCGCTATTCGGTCTGCTGAGAGAGTCGGGCACTCGGCCTGAGATTGCTTTCATTGACCGAATGACGAGTAGAGAACTGAGTCGTTATCGCGTAATTTTTTGGGATCATCCCGGCTATTTGTCTGCCGCTACCAAAACCCGGTTCCAGGATTTTCTTTCGCAAGGAGGAACGCTGATTACGATCGGGAATACCGGCATGAGTCCAGCTTCAAAAGGTAGATTGATTGTCTTGGAGAAAAACCCGGCGCTAGGTTGGAATGAAGATTCCTACCTGACCTTAGCCAACACCCAAAAGACGAAAGAAACGTTACAACAAATGAAGAGTCTTCTTCTTTCCGCGGGAGTGCCCCCTTCCCTTAGCGTGGATACTTCGGATGGGTTGCCCTTTGTTCATACGTGGCTTAGGCCGACGGCGAAGGGGTTTCTTATCGCGGTGGAGAACTTCGGGCTATCCCCGAGACAAGTTTTCCTGAAAGCCCCTCCCCCTTTCAACCAGGCGTCCTATCGGTGGCGACGTGCGTGGTCGGGCCAGACCAGAGGCGTGACTCAGTTTGACACGGAGCCAGGCGCGTTGGGCCAAACCGGAGTCCCACTCCTGTTGGAAGGCGATGGCATTGAATTATGGGAAGTGGAGCTTCGTTAAATCCCCGTGTCCAAAATAAAAGGCATTTTAAATTAGATAGATATCGCGAGTCGATTGTTCCTAATGACTCAATATGCTATTTGTCCGCCTCTACCAAACACGGCGGGATAATTGCGATCTCTACTTAAGCTTCTGGGAATATTGCTATCAGGCTCCTTCGCCTTTGGTCTTCCCCCCGAGCTAACGGTAACGAAGATCAGTGCACGCCATTTCTTCTCGCCCAAACCGATTCTAGAACAAACCGTCGACACTAGTTTCGCAGGAGGCGAGAGCGAATTCCCATTTGTGATCCGATCCCAAGAGCTCAATTCTGAAGAGGAACTTAAGTTCTTTTTGAGGCATGGATTTGTCAGTCGTCTTAGACTGAATACGCCTCCACGAGAGGCGAAGCGGAGAGAGTCGTTGATTGCGACGGATCGTGAGTTATTTGGCGAGGCACTCGCCTACCAGAAACAGGGTGAAGGCTTCTTCGAAGCTGATGGGAAACAAGAATTTGTCGCTCCCTTTGTTGAAGCTAGTTTTGATCTCGGTTTCTCTGCGCGGTATGCTTGGGGATTAGTATCTTTAGTCTCAGAGCGGAAATTATTTGGAGCCGTAGTAGCCAAAATTCCCAGCGCATACGGAGTCCGGACTTCGATGGATAGGAGCTTTGATCCTGAAGGCGGATTTATCTTCTTAGGCAGCGTTCCCCTCACTCGCCTCGCCGAGTTCGTCGTAGTAACCACAACGGAAAATCAGCCCACCTGGAGCCGCTACTTCTGGGCAGATGGTAAATTAGAAAAAGAAACCACCACTGAACACGAGTATAAACTTCTCATTAATCGGACCTTGAGGACCTTTCAGCCAAAGACCCACGCGGGTTGCCGTGCGGAAGTGCTCCGCTGGATTGGCGAAGGCAGTTGGCCCGCCCCACCCGGCAATTAAAAAGTTTTCATCGCGTTGCGTCTAGGTTGGTCCTTTGGCTCGTGATTACAGTAGCTTAAAGGATCGTTTTTCTTACTTTTGATCCAGCCAGTCCTTCCATTTTCTTGACGGTTAGGGGTCCGTCACATAGCCTGCGTCTCGGTGTTTTCTCTCACAATGGACAAAAAATAATGGCTAATCGCTGCAAGCTTTTGATTGCCGACGGTCTGGCGGCCGAAGGTATCTCCAAGTTAAAAAACAACCCCTTAATCGAATTGCTCGAGTTTTCGGCAATTGATCGCAAAGAG
>JBBQIT010000406.1:0-4356 GCA_038325205.1 Bdellovibrionota bacterium | reverse complement strand
TACGCCAACGTTTTCTTCGGCCGTGAAATGACGAAGGTCTATGAGAGCTATGAGGACGGCGTATTGGGCGATATCGACGCAGAAGCCTTAATGGAAAAAGGGGAATACGTTGTCGCGGTTGAGCTCAAAGAAAAGGCATTAGAAGGGATTCCTTGGGAGTTGGAGCTCGAACAGAGGCTGCTCCCTGACAAAGCTTGGGCAAAGGCCGTAGCGGAGCGTTGCGGCGTAGGGGCCTCCACTATTTACAACGAGCTGCAGAAGAGGAAAGTCCGCGATTAAGAAAATTGTGAAGGTTTGCCCACAATCTGCCGAAAAGTAGATCGTGCGAACCTTTTCAGCCATTCCATTTAACGTCATCGTTTCAACCCTCCTTCTCACTCTCCTTGGGGCATCCGCCTTTGCGGCAACCTCGGGAAGTATCATCCAGGTATCTAGAAAACTGAAGATGAGTGTGGGGGAGATATCAGCCCCAAAAGACTATTACATCGATCTGGGCGAACAAAATGGAGTGAAAGTAGGAGATATCTTTACGGTCTCTCGAGTCATGTCAGTCTTGAACGAGAGCACGGGAGATTCTACGAACTTGCTTCGGATCCCTCTTGGAGAAGTGAAAGTATTTTTGGTGGGTGAGTTTTCGAGCATCGCAAGGCTCACGGCTCCCGTCGATCCTAAGGAACTACCAGTTTTAAACTACCCCTTAGTAATGCTGGGGGACGAAGTAGAACTTAAAACCATTTTGCCATTCCAAAGGTAAATTTTTTATAATGGAACTAGTGCATCACGCCACTATGCAAAATACCCTACTGCTAAATGCGGGTTACGAGCCATTGCGAGTGGTTTCTTGGCAGCGCGCGTTTGTTCTCATTTTCCAAGGTAAGGTCGAAATTTTAGAAGAGTACGGCACCGCAGTACACACGGTGAGTCGTACTTTCAAAGTCCCCGCAGTCGTCAGACTACGCCGCTGGGTGAATTTAAAACGACAGGGGCCCATCATCCGCTTCTCTCGCGCTAACCTATACGCGCGCGACGAAGGTCGTTGCCAATACTGCCTCAAAAAGTTTCCGGAAAAAGAGCTGACGTTAGATCACGTTCTTCCTGTGGTACGGGGAGGGCGTAAGACTTGGGAAAATATCGTTACGGCTTGTATGAAATGTAATCAAAAGAAGGGCGATAGATTACCCGACGAGGCCAATATGCGATTGGCCAATCGACCCCAGATGCCTCACTGGCTTCCCGGGATGATCGGAAGTATCCGCACGATCTCTGCTCCCTCGATTTGGGAGCCCTACCTGATTTTAGCTACGCAGAATTTAAAGTTAGTCAGCTAAGCAGTTATTTCGCAACGCTCGCCAACATATTCTTGATCTTCTCTTTGGGCTGATTGCCTACCAACTCATTTACCTTTTTGCCCTGGTGAAAAAGAATCAAGGTTGGAATTCCACGAATTCCGAACTTGGCCGGAACTTCTTTGCATTCATCCACATTCACTTTTGCGAAGCGGACTTTGCCTTGGAATTCACCGGCAAGTTCATCGATGATCGGAGCTAACGCGCGGCATGGCATGCACCACTCAGCCCAAAAATCGACGAGGATAGGGGTTTGGTCTTTTTCGACCGAATCAGAAAACGTTTTGTCGTTGAGGCTAGTGATGTTGTTGCCCATTAGTATCTCCTTAAAGTGACACCTATCTTACCGGCTACAAAATGCCCCTTACAAGCCTTTTGTACGTCCTTCTCCGAAACCATTTTTGTAGACTTTCCGACCTCAAGCTTTCCTCTTTCCAATAATCAAACTATCCCCTATATTCCATGACTTCCCACTACGGGTCTGTAGCTCAGTTGGTTAGAGCGCTACCTTGACATGGTAGAGGTCTCCGGTTCGACCCCGGACAGACCCACCAAGGTTTCACGTGTCACTTTTAATAATTCCATAATGTTTGTAGTTGGCCCAAGGGAGCAGAGCGACCGTTGTGATGGCCGCTTAGCGCGCTTGGCTTAACGCCACCTACCATCGCAGTTCGCATTTTATATAAAGTCTCCAGTTAGCGGGACTAGGGCGCGCTACCTTGACATGGTAGAGGTCCACGGTTCGACCCCGTGCATGGTGGTCATGAAGATAAGGCAGACGCGCTTCTCCTTTATACTGGAGCCTTCCCACTGTTTACACTACGGTCCGAAGACTTTTCCTAGATTCTGACTCCTTGGGCCAGATCTGATAAGGAGAGGTCGCAACGGATAAGTAGCTTAAATGCGTGTTTTCCCCGAGCGGCCTAATATCGATAAATTCAGTTACGCTCAATAGAGACGCCTAATAGCCGCTTTGCCGTGCCGTTGAGCGCCCGCGACTCTCTACACGGAGCACCTCGGGGGCGACGAGGAGGACTATTCTAACGTGGTATCAGAGGGGGCGTTCGTTTCGCTCCCGGGGGGATTTTTGGTACGAAGCATTTTCATGGCGTCTTGCAGGCGATCGAGTAATGCCTGAAACCAGTTGGGACGTTTGGGATAGCGGGCGGTATTTGATTCTTCAAGGGATTTTAACCAACTCTCTAGCGCTTCTTGAACTTCCGGTTCTACCGCGAAGAATTGAAATCCGAAGAGCTGAACCTTTTCCGTAAATTTTGCGTGCACCATTTGCCCATGAATTTCCAATGCCGTGTCTTGGAGTTGAACTCGAATCAAAGTGGGGAAATCTTCAAGGAAGTGCGCGTGCTTCGGGAGCGTGAGGAGCAAACCGCCTTTTGAGATATTGGCGACCGTTACATCCCATACCCGGTTATTCTGAAAAGCTTTTGCGGTCCATTTTCCCTGGTATCGGGGCGGGACACGTTTCCAGTCGGGATGGCTTTTTTTCAGATTCTCCATGTATCTATTTTCGGAAGGAAACAGGAAATTAGTTAGTCCCCCTATTCAGTCCAGATTCTCGTAAGGAGTTTTTGACTGGCCGCGCCGAAATATCGGGAACTTAGCTAGGAACAGGCGGGTCGCAGAGATCTTGAAAAGTAGAAAATCCTTTTAGGGTTGGTCTCTTATGCACATTATTGACCCGGGGGCGAGGCGAGTAGCGAGCGTTTCCCCGTACTCCCAGCTTTTGAGCTAACGGGAGACTTGTTTAACCTAAATTAGAATGAAGCTTGTTGCTAAAACGGGACATGTCTTCCCCCTTAACGCGGACACCGATGCTTTCCCCATCTACAGTGGGGACTAAACTGCCGTCTTTGCTGATTACGACGTTTTGTTTCTCTTTTCCCGAGAATCTATCTAAGGAGACTACAGAGCCTTCAGCGATAGGAGCGTTCCAAAGTAAATTCTTCCCCGATTTGTCGAGAGTAGCCATGTACCATTGACGCTGTTCTCGGTGGAGATAGATATATTGGGAGCCATTTTTCCTGTGCTCTTCTTTCGGTGCAGTCACTAAGAAGGCTTGCTGGTCATGGATCTGCTTTTGCAAAAATCGCAAAAGGGCCCGACGCTTCGTCTCTTGTCGCGAATCACTCCAGAGTTTAAGTCCAAGAATAAAGCCGAAGACGAGGAATAAACCGCAGAGGAGATCCAGAAGTCCGCGCATCCGGTTTCCCTTCGTCGTCAACTCTCCAATTTGTTGAGCCATCTGTCCTAAGTGATCAGCCACTAAACCAACCGCAATGGAACTGCTCTTTCTCTCGGAATCTTTTGAAGCAAGTCCTCGCTGAATGGGAAGCGCTGGTTCGCCCACCACTTGTAAATCCTGAGCGTTTTTCGCTAGAGCGGGAATAATCTTGAACGAAGCGAGTAGTTCGGAAAGTTTTGGTTTCGGATGAGGCGCTAAGTCGGTCGGCCCCTTTTTCACTAAATTGGTGAAGTCGTCGGCAGAACCGCTTTCTGCTCTATTAGTCGCGGTCCCCAATCTTGCGGCTCCATTTTCGGCAGTCCCTTGTTGTGGCGAGTTCGACGGAACCCCATAAACGATTTGAGCACCGGGCTCGTATGCTACGGTCTTACCAGAGTAGCCTTGGCTTTCTCCACCACCAGCAGAAGCACCTCGTTCGGCAGGCGATTTCGCGGCATCGCCGCTCGTCTTTGCACCGGCCGCAGGAAACGAACCGTCTAAAAGATTTTTGTTACTCGGGTCGTCGACCCCCGGCAGTCCCCCCTGAGGATCTTGGGCGTTATCGTTTTGAGGGTCTTGGGTGGGCGAAAAGGATAAAGCGTTCTTGGTCGCTTGGGCCAGCGCTTCTTGGACGGCACCATAATCGCTAGTGTCGTAATTGCCGCTCTTGGCCGCTTGGTCGATAGCGTTTTGAATTTGACCCAACTGATTCACGCTTTGTTGAGCTTGTTGGATCGAATCGAGATTTCCGTGATCCCTTAAAGTCTT
>JBBQIT010000405.1:0-4371 GCA_038325205.1 Bdellovibrionota bacterium | reverse complement strand
GCGCGCACGATTCTAAAGTACACGAGCGCCATGAAAAACCCTCTGCTTGTTGTGGTATCCAACATTGGGGTATGGGGACGCGTGCCGTTATTATTATTGCACAAATAAGAAGAACGGCACGCGTCCCCTTACCCAATTGTTGGATCCCACTACAAGCATAGGATTTTTCATGGCGCTCGTGTACTTACGAATCGTGCGCGCTTTGGCCATCGCGGTCATCGCATTTAACACCGCTTCGTCATAGTTAGCTCCAGCACCCATGCCTTCGTGATTTAAATCAAGAACGGCCTGACGCTTTAAAATCTCTTCAGCTCCGGTACGGAAATCTTTCATCTCTAAGTTATGGTTCTCGATGAAGTGTGGAGACAAACTTAAATCCGCTAAAGCCGATCTTTTTAACCACTCATCGACCGCAGCAAATCGCGACGTTTCCCGATCGCGTCCGGCGGCAAAGATCTGAAACGTCGTATCCGAAAGCGGCGCCTGTCCTTTTACGCTGGTTAACCAAACATTTCCGTTCGGCGTTCCAAAACGAGCGCATTTAATCTGATGGACCGGTGAAAAAGCAAAATTAGTTCTCTTTGGATTCTTAACGGGGGCAATGAAAGGCTGCTTGCTACAAGCACATTGGGGATGAGGGAATACCAAACAATCCATGCGCGTCGAAGTGCCATCACTGGCCAGCTCATAAAAAACATGGGGAGAATTTTCCGAAATTAGTTCGGCCAAAAGGTCCCGCCGAATAGGCAAACTTTCCGTGTCGATTCTTTCGACCGTGACTCTTCTACGCGTCAACCAAAGCTCGCAGCAATGGGCACAAGGAGAGCCCTTACCTTCTTCAGCCCCCATTCCTAACAGATATCCGTCCTTCATTCGAAGTACGAAAGGCTTTAAAGGCAAAGATTCACGGCCAGGCTGCTGAGCTCGAAACAACATCCACTGCTCCCACGTTCTATAAGTTTTCTGCTAAGGAAGTCGCGATTATAGTTAATGCACCGCGCATAAACAAGAGACAATAAACGCGCTTTCGGTTGAGTGTGGTGGAAATGACGCTATACTGATGGCGTTGTTGGGCGGGCCCCTGCTCAACTTGGAAGCAGTAGGGAAAGTAGTAATGAAATTCATTGGAGTTTTCTTAGTGGTGCCGTTTCTGGGCACCCTGGCCTGGGCAGCGGACAACGCAACTCTTCTTCAAGCATATCGCTCAGCCATTAAAAAAACGGAGCCGGTAGCGATTCAAGAAAGCCTCACCACTCAGGCGGAAGAGAGTGTCACTCAAGCGAGAGGTTATCTCTTTCCGACACTCACGGGAGTGGGGACTTACACCCGACAGGATCAGCCCCCGAACCCAAGTGTCTTTACCTTAGCCGACCAATACAACGCAAAGTTGATGGTGACCCAGCCCATTTTTCACGGATTCCGAGATTTCGCAGGACTGAGCGGTGCTCAAAATCTATTGAAAGCGCAGCAACACGCAACCGACCAATCTCGGTATAGTTTGTACGATACCGTCGCTTCCTCTTACTATGCGGTCCTATCTACTGAGAAAGACATCGCCAATCTTCAGCTGCTTTTAGATCTTACGGATAAGCGAGTGAAGGAACTGAAAGAGCGAGTGCAAATTGGAAGGTCTCGATTGGGCGAACTTTTAAGCGCACAAGCTCAGGTGGCAACCCTCAAAGCCCAAATGGAAGGCGCCCTTTCGGCTAACCGCCAAGCCCGCGCGACTTTTGAACTAGCCACCGGATTAACCGCATCAACGGCCCTAACCGACTCTTCAGAGGTGTTGCCGGCAAAGCCGCTCCCTTTAGAAAACTATTTAGCCAAAGTTGAGAAACGTCCCGACATTTTAGCGGCCAAGGCCCAAGTCGAAGCCGCTGAAGATAACGTCTCCTATGCGTGGCGCGGACACTTGCCCTCTTTGGATTTTACGGGAAACTATTACCTCAAGCGGACCGGAGCGCTGTCGGGTTCGAATTGGGACTTAGGGCTAGTGTTAAGCGTGCCCATTTTCCAAGGTGGAATCGTTCAATCGCAATACAAAATGGCGATTGATAAGCGAAAGCAACAGGAGCTTTTACTAGCGCAAACGCGAAGAAACGCGATTCACCAAATTCAAAATGCTTACGTCGTTTACGCCAACAGTATTTCTCAAAGCATTGCTTTCAAAGAGGCGAGCGAAATCACCGAGAAAAATTACAACACGCAATCGCACGATTATCGCAATGGACTGGTCACGAACTTGGACGTGCTAGACGCCCTCAATCAGTTTCAGACGACTAAACAACAAATGGATCGAACCTATTACCAAGCCAAGTCAGCAGAAGCCACACTTTCTGCAGCCACAGGTGAAGTCCCAGCAACCAACTAGGAACCAACTAGGGGAAAAAGGGGTCGAAAAAGGGGTGGGAAAAAGGGGTCAGTCGACTTTCAGTACTGAAAGGAGCCATAGCTCCCGGTCGATGACCGCTACCTTTCAAGCTTGAAATACGACGGCACCTTTTTACATCAACTTGCCGCTCTTAATGTACCAGTCGTGCATTGATTTTAAGGTCGTCTGTAGAGAATCTTTGGCCTTCCAAGCAAAGCGCTTGGAGAAACTTTCGGGGGAAACTACCCAACGCTCCGGCCAAATTTCATGCGCCCGATCTACAGTGAGAGTCGGAAGGCGGGATCGCAATGCCGGAACCGCATCAACCACTCGAGTGATCACTTTAACGACCGGATGCGGAATCTTCACAAGAACCCCTTTTCGGCTGCTTACTTGAGCGGTAGAGGCGATAAGCTCTTTATCGGTGAAGACAACCTCGGAGCAGACATAAAATTTCTGATGCCTAATGTCGCTCCAGTCTTCACGAGCTAAAGTGGTAAAGATGGCTTCGGTAAGATCATCGACTGAAATAAAACTATAAAACTTGGGCTTCATTCCCGGCTTCAGATGCAGCGGACTCTTAACCATCTTGAAAAGCTGAAGGGTCGCGCTATCTCTTGGCCCCATCACCCAAGGCGGGCGCAAAAACAGATAGTTTAGCTGCGGGAACTCTTCGCTAACCCGCCTTTCCATTTCCAATTTGGATTGCCCATACCAGGTAACCGGTTCGTCTTTATCAGCTTCGGTTTTGATGTCTTGAAGCGGAGCACAGGGACCCGACGCGGCCTGAGAGGAAAGGATTACAATTTTCTTGGCAGTAGGAACGCTTCGCAAAAGCCCCAACGTCCCGTCTACGTTAATTTTGAAGTAATCATCTCGATCGCGCTCGAAAAGTGCGCCGGCACAATGAACCACATGATCTGCGGTTACATTTTTAAGATTCCAATCGTGAGAGGATCCGACAATGGGCTTTATGATGCCTGGGATGTAATCAAACCCATCTCCGACAAATTGGGCTTGGAGTTTTTCTGGGCTACGAATGGGTAAAATGATCTCTTGATAGATACCGCGCTTAAGAGCGCTCAATAGAAAATTTCTACCGACAAATCCAGTGGAGCCCGTCAAAAGCAGTCGCATTTATTTCTAGTCCTGGTCCTTAGTGAGTCGCGGGCAAAGGAGATTCGTAAATGCGATACTTTTTGTAGGCTTTACCTCCCATGACCGTGATTCCTTTTATAATTTCCGCATTATTTTCTTCGACCCAGGAGAGTTCACCGCCCGTATATTTGCGCTTCCCTCTTACCAAAGACTCATAATAGAAAAGAGCGGCAATCCCGCTATTTCTAAATTCTGGCCGAATTCCCAAAACGGCTAACCTCGCTTGGGTCGGATGCTTTGTCTTAAGCAGCCAAATAAATTTTAAGATGCGCATTAGCTTCCCGGAGTTTTTGGTCTTCCACATCAACTCGTTGATGTCGGGAATCGTAAGCGAGTAGCCAGCGGGTACTCCATTTTTCTCGGCGATGAGCACCATCGAGGGATCGACGATGGCTTTTAAATCATCCGCAGCAAATTCCAAATCTTCGTAGGTGATCGGAATAAACCCGGTATTGCGATCGAGAGTCACATTGTAAAGCTCTTGGATAATTTTCAATTCATCCTTCAGCTTTTTCATGTTGATATTGCGAATGGTGAGCCCTGTAGTCCGCTTCATGCGCTCGACAATCTTTCGTACCCGCTCGGGAGGTTGAACATCCGCTGAAATGTGAAACGCGAGAAGATTCTGGAAAGCGCTAAACCCGGCCTTTTCGTACAGGCGGGAATAGTATGAAGGGTTGTAGGTCATCATCACCAAAGGCGGAGAATCGAAGCCCTCGGTAAGCACTCCGCACTCATCATTGATCGTGGGATTGAAGGGGCCCCGCATCTTGTCACGACCCCGCTGAACTAGCTCAGCTCTTGCCGCCTCAAAAAGCTTCGACGCGACTTCGTCGTCATCT
>JBBQIT010000404.1:0-4379 GCA_038325205.1 Bdellovibrionota bacterium | reverse complement strand
CATTTGAAAAAGTGACGCGAAAGTATGTGCATACAGCTCGTTGGCGATTTTGGTGACCGCGTACGGAGAAAGCGGCCTGCCCGTCTTCGATTCCATTTTAGGAAGGTCTGCATTGTCTCCATAAACCGAACTTGATGAAGCATAAATGAAGCGATGCACCCCCGCGTCCTTTGCTGCTTCTAATACGGTTAAAAAGCCAGTGACATTGCTTTGGTTGGTGTTGCGGGGGTTGACAATAGATCGCGGTACCGAACCCAGAGCGGCGTGATGGAGCACAATATGAACTCCTTCACACGCTTGCTTACAGATATTCTCATCACAGATATCACCTTCAATGAAATCAAAATTGGCCCAATGCTCACCCGATCTCTTTTCTATATCAGCGAGATTTTCTGGGGTTCCATTAGAAAAATTATCCACCCCAACAACCGATTGGCCCAATCGAAGTAACTCTTCAACCAGATGGGAGCCAATAAAGCCCGCCGCTCCCGTCACCAGCCAAAGCTTCGGCTGACGTCGCATTTCCGAAATGGCTAGTTCAATTCCCAAACTCTTTTTCATAACTATCTCCTATTGGGCTTCTGACTTTTTGATTCCTGACCTGTTCAATAATAGTAAGCAACCGCTCAGCAGAGTGATCGTGGGTGTAATTGGCTTCAATATGCTTTCTGGGGTCGAGCTGGGGGCGTATCCTGACCATTTCGGCAAAAGCCACTTCTAAATCCTTCTCGTCAGTAAAGCGTAAACCGGCTTCTGGACTTAAGTAGGCACATGACGAAGCTCCCTCATATTGAGTTCCCAAAAAGTTCATGGTGCCTGGGTCATAGTGCAAAGTGGGCACGCCACAACTCCACGCTTCGAAGATGGCTATTCCCTGAGTCTCAGACTGAGAAATGAAAATAGAGAAAAGGCTTTGTCTCAATAACTCACGAAACTCCTCGGGAACGTACTTGCCGTACTCGAGAAAAAGGGGGGACAACCCGGCGCCTTCAATAAGGATGAGAGCCTTTTTAACGATCTCAGGACGGTGGGTCTTTTGATAGATGAGGACGTGTTTTTTCGAATCCGTTGAGGAAGAAGGAGACCACCATTGGGTATCGACACCAGCAAACCACGTATGTTGTTTGGGAACCGAAGCCCCTCCCAAACGCGCGAAGAGGGCTTTGTGCCATTCACTCAGAAATAAAAGGGCGTCAATCTCGGGAGAGCACAGCAGGCCCTGATATTCCGTAGGCAAAGTCGCGATGAAAGGTCCCGCGATTAACTTTGAGATAAGCCCCCTCTGTTTTTGTTCAATAGCCCATTTCAAAGCCCGCATATCCTTGATGACTACGGCCGTCTGGCCGAGAGCGGGCGTTGCGTAATAGTTGTGGGCAAAGGAAGTCCCATTTTCCAAAAGCCCCTGAATCAGAAGGGCGGGAATTCGAACCGAGCCATACCCTTTGCGGGCGCGGGCGACCCCTTCCCAATCACCTAGCCAAAGCCCTTCTTTGATAAAGACTTTGGTCATCACTTTCCAATGCGCGAACCGAGAGATGGGAAAGTTGTCCAAAATGAGCAAAGGTAGGGTTGTCGAGACAGCCATCATCTTTAAACTTAATCGATTGTATGAAAAAAAACGCGCCGGGCCAAAACATGAACTGAAATTGGTATGTAAATTAAATTCGATTCGCCTTAAATTGTCGACGAAAAACACCTTCGACACATCGCCCGTGAAAAATACCTGGACTGACCCGTACTGATAGTTAAACTGTCACTGGAAATGAGGGGTTTTAATGAATCGTTTTTACAACTTAGTCATCGGCGTCATCATTTATCAGGTATTAATGGTTCCCATCGTCAACGCCGAAGTGGATGCGGGAAATTCGTTCAGCGTTAGAAAAGAAGAGCCCACATTCAAGAGTGGCAGCGTCTTTATCAACTCCAGCAAGAAGAACGACGTTTTGATTAAAACCAATGTTTGGGGAGCGGTTCAGTTCCCGGGAGTACACTATATCCCGATGGGAACTAGGTTCTTGGATGCCATCTCGTTCGCAGGCGGCCCGGTTGACGGAGCCAAGACGGAAGAGATCACGCTTTCCACAAAGCCGGTAGGCAACGCGACCGCAAGCACGATGCGTCAGCTCTCCATAAAAGACGCTCTGGCTATGGAGAAAAGTAACCCCGTGTTGCAACCGGATGATATTATTGTCGTCGAAGAAAGCCATTCCCGGGATAAGATCGGTCTCTATTTAGCCATCGGCACCTTTTTGCTTTCTGCCGCTGCCCTGGGACTGGCGATTTCCAAACACTAGGTGAGTGACTCTGCATGTGCGGCATTGCCGGAATTGTATACGTTGACGGGCCAACGCCTGACCGTATTGATCTTGAAGGCTCCCTCTCCCGCACCGAAAAAGCGCTTGCGCACCGAGGACCCGACGACGCGGGCATCTGGATTAGTGACAACGGGCGCATAGGTTTAGCTCACCGAAGACTCTCTATTTTAGATCTTTCACCACGGGCGCACCAGCCGATGCTGGATCCGCGCGGGAACGCCATCACCTTTAACGGTGAGATTTACAATTTTCACCAACTGAGACCCGCTTTTCCCGAAGCGGAATATGTAAGCCAATCCGATACTGAGGTTCTGCTTAAGGGGCTGGAAGCGAAAGGTACCCAGTGGCTAACCCAACTTGAAGGCATGTTTGCTTTTGGTTACGTCGCTAAAGAAGCCAACCGCCTTATTTTGGCGGTCGACCCAGCCGGAGAGAAACCTCTCTATACCTACTGGAATGGAAAAGTCTTCGCCTTTGCTTCCGAAATTAAAGCTTTGGCTCAATTAGAAGGCGTCACCCTCGTCGCCGATGGGGAACGTTTAAAAGAGTCTTTAGTGTTTGGCTACGTTCCTTGCCCCAATACTATTTATCGAGATGTTCATAAAGTTCCGGCAGGCCACTTCCAAATTGTCGATGTGAAGAAGGGTCCTATGCCCTCCCAATGCTATTGGGATGTCCCCATTGGCCATGTCCGGCACGACTGGACCGAAAAGGAAGCGGCAAAAACGCTGCGCGAGATCATGTCAGCTTCTGTCAAACAAAGATTGGTTTCTGATGTTCCCGTGGGAAGCTTCTTAAGTGGAGGGATCGATTCTAGCGCCATTAGCCTCGAGGCCGCGCGACTCCTTCAGCCGTCCCAGCTTGAAACCTTTTCCGCCGGCTTCTCTGTCGATGTGGAAAGTGCTTTTTACGATGAAACGGAATACGCAGCGTACGTTGCCCAACTCATCGGTTCCCATCATCGAGTCCTCCAAGTCGATGCCTCCAATGTGGATGCCTCAAAGATCATGCTTCATTTCGACGAGCCTTTCGGAGATAGCTCCGCCATCCCGACCTATCTGCTCTGCAAAAAGACCGCACAGCATGTGAAAGTCGTCCTATCGGGAGACGGAGGGGATGAACTTTTTGGCGGCTACCAAAGATTCCGTGCCTCAATACTAGCCGAGAATTTTAAGACGCTCTTACATTTGGGGCTCTCGCCTATTGAATGGTGGTCGGTGGCGCCGCGCTCTTTCTTAGGCAAACTGCAACGATTTCGTAAGGCGGTTTCAAAGCCCCTTTTAGAAAGACTCGCTATTTGGAATTCCTTTTTTGCTGAAGAAGATTTGAAAACATTTTTAGGTGACGCCGAAGGCTCAGCTTACCAGTCGCTCCAGTATTGGGATGAAAAGACCCATGGCCTTTCTCTCGGCGAGAAGGTTCTTTATTACAACTTTAAAACCTACCTTTTTGACGACCTTTTACCCAAAGTAGATCGGATGAGTATGGCTCACGGACTCGAAGTGCGGGCTCCTTTCCTCGACAAAGCGCTCATTAGCTTTGCTTTCTCGCTCCCCACGTCCATGAAGTTTGACATGTTCCACACTAAGAAAATCTTAAAGAAATCCTATCGACGAGACTTGGGGGCTAAGATCACCGATCGCGCCAAGCACGGTTTTGCTTTTCCGCTCCCTACTTTCTTGGACGGTCAGGGCACTCGAGCCGGCACCGCCGGACTGAAAAAGCTTTTTCCAGATTCGCCCCTTTCGTTGAACGCGCTTTCCCAAGCTAATCGAGTCTCAAAGGATTTTATCGTTTGGACCATTGACCAATGTCTTTCTAACCGAACGGTCTCATCAAATGCTGTCTGATCTCATTCATCTCATCAGCGCTGCCCAAAGGCTTCGCGGCCAAAAAGAGACTCGGCAAAGATGGCGGATCTTTTTCGCCTACTTTCGGCTGGTCAGGAAACGCCGTTGGTCACGCTGGACTGGGAAGAGTTACGTTACCGAAACTTTTTTGGGATTTCGTTTCCGTTTCTTCGACTACGCCAGTTTTGTCTATTTGATTGAAGAGATCTTCGTC
>JBBQIT010000403.1:0-4393 GCA_038325205.1 Bdellovibrionota bacterium | reverse complement strand
ATGGAGAGCGGAATTCCTATTCAGTTGCCGAAAGCCTCTTCGAAAGCCCTCCCGAAATCAGACCAGCAGCCGGTGACTTTGAATATTACGAAAGATGCCAGGGTTTATCTGAATAAGGACGAGATTCCGACCTCGGAGCTTAGGGGACGGATTTCAGCTTTTTTTAAGAATCGAGCGGAGAAGGAAATCTTTATCCGCGCTGACGGAGCCTTACCCTATGCCGTCGTTGCCCAGACCATGGCTACTGTTAAAAGTGCAGGCATTAATAAAATCGGGTTAGTTACGCTTCCTCCCGAAGAAAAGGCGCAGTAGATCATGGCGTCCAACGTGATGGATCAGGATTTTTTCGCTATTCCTAGCCGCGCGCTTGTCTTTTCTTTAGTGCTTCACATCTCGATTCCTTTTGTCTTTATTACCCTTCATTCTCTCGATAAGTGGGGCCTGTTTCCTTTTCTGCATCATTCCGAGCCTTCAAAGCAGGTCTACCAAAATTTTATTCAAGTCGACGTGGTGGCACTTCCCGACGCCCTTCCTAACGAGGAAAAAAAGGCCGTCGACATGAGCTTGCCTATTATGCCGAAGCCCGGTGGAACGCCGGAAATTCCAACGCCTGTTCATTCGAACGATGGCATGACGGTTCCTGATGAAGCCGCTACCGCCGCAGCCAATTTAGCCAAGCGCAAACACTTGGACGCGCAAGAAGCCGCCGACAAAGCCCACAAAGAAAAACTGCGAAAGGCAGAAGAAGATAAGATCTTAAAGCACCTCAAAGAAGAGGCTGACCGAGAAGCGGCGCTTAAGTCTATCGTTGCCAAAGGAAAACAAAAGGGCCGACAACAAGTCGCGGGTAATCTTCTTTCGAAAGGCGCTTCGATAAGCGGAATGATCGGAACTTCAAAAGATCAATATGGTGCTTTAGTCACTCAAGCGATCCATGAGCATTTTAATCCCTACATGTGGCTGCAAAAACGCAAACTCTTTGCGGTAGTTCGCATGGACCTTTTTCCAACAACCGGAAGAGTGCGCGCCAAGAAGATATTAAAGTCATCGGGAGATTCTTCTTACGACTCGGCAGTCCTTCAGGCCATCGACGAATCGCAGCCACTTCCGATTCCCGCCGATAGTTCTATTTTAGAAGATGGTATTACGATTGAATTTAGACCGGAGAAACCATGAAACGGATAATTTTACTTATCAGCATTGTGCTTTATAGCGTGAATTTACATGCGGCGATGTATATCAGTGTCACCGCTTCCAATTTTAAGAAAGCAAAGTTGGCACTTGGGCACGTACATCCGCTCCCCGGAGCAACCATAGATCCAAAACTTCTTGAAGATATCGATACTCAGGTTCATTCGGACATGGAGCTCGCCAATCTCTTTGAGTTTATCCCGCAGAGTAACTTTGCCGACATGGATCAAGCGAAAGACCTCTATGCCGCCAAATACGAAGAGTGGGCGGCAAAGGGCGCGGCTTTTGTAATTAAATTGGGAGTCAAAACCGAGGGCACCAAGCTGGTAATGGAAGCTTTGCTTTTTGATATTCCCGGACAGAAGAAAATTTTTGGTACGCGCTATTCCTATCCCGTGGCCCAGTATTACCGAGTAGTCCACGCCCTTACGGAAGATGTTCTAAAAGAACTGAGCGGCGAGAAAGGGCTCTTTTTCAGTCGAATTGCTATGGTTTGCCGAGGAACCGGCGTACGCAAAAACTCGAAAGAAGTGTTTGTCGTAGATCCCGATGGTCGCAACTTAACTCAGCTTACCTCGGATAACACGCTGACATTAAGCCCTTCGTGGTCACCTGATTCCAAATATTTGCTTTATACACAATACACTACCGCGCGAAACGGAAAAAAGGGAACGATGCTAAAGCGCCACAGTTTGGCGACGGGCGATAGAAAACCTATGTCTTCCCGAGACGGCATGAATAGCGGAGCCGCTTGGTCTCCCAAAGGGGACAGAGTAGCCATGACGCTCAGTTTTAACGGGCGACCAGAGATTTATTTTATCGGAAGCGCTGGCGGAGGCGAGCCCGACCCTTTCTCTCGTAATTTGCAGATTCGTCGAGTAGGAGGAGAAGGGTTTCAAACTCTGTTCGCCGCCACCCTTTTTGACGTCGAGCCTTCGTGGTCCCCAGATGGGTCAAAGATCGTATTTTCTAGTGCTCGCACTGGTAACCCCATGATCTTTACTGCCGACGTAAATACCAAGATTGGAAACCAACTGACATTTGCCGGTAAATACAACGCGACTCCTGCGTGGTCTCCTAAAGGGGATAAGATTGTTTTTGCCGCTCAGCGAGTCGCGGAAGGAAACTTCGATCTTTACCTGATTGATCCCGACGGTAACAACTTGACCCGTCTCACTAGCGGAGAACGAGCCGTCGGAAGAAGAGTGAATACCGAAAATCCTTCTTGGGCGCCCACGGGTCGTCACATGACCTTCTCGAATAATGACGGTGGAAATTACGCGGTTTATGTAATGTCGTTAGATGGCGCGGTTAAGCGAAAAGTCTCGCCAGAGGGTAGAGAATGTACGGAACCGTCGTGGAGTAATTTTGAGGGGTAGTTGCGGCGCAAGACGGCCCAAGCCGCAAAACCAAACCAAAGACATAGGTAATAAAGCTAAGGCTAGAGCTAAAGCGAAAGCTAGGTTCGAAGGCGCCTCTCACGGAAAGACCGGTGTTCCCGTCATTGCGAAGCGATCCCGCAAAAGCAAATACGTTCATACTCTCCATCCGTGAAAAAAAGTCTTCGTTAAGTGCGTTACCATTCGTCTGATATAACGCTCATCGAATTGCTGGATTCCATAAACCGATTTGAGAATAGGCTGGGAAACACAAGAATAAACGATGGGACCGATGAGGGAAATGACTGCCATCTTAATATCCATGTCGTCCCGAAGCTCTTTCGTTTCGATCATTCGGTTAAGGTGGCCGCTAATCAGACTTATCATCCCAGGTTCACTTTTTGACAGCGCTTTTATAGCTTTCTGGCCACCCGAAAGCAGCTCCCGGAATACGATCTTTTGCATTCGGGGATTTCCGATGGTGTTTTGGGCGAAAGTGTAAAGCGTTCCGCAAAGTTGAAGCTCATCGTCATTGGTAAACTCAGGCCATTGGGCGCGAAGAGATTCCAAAGAAGGAGCTTCTTGCCCGCCGGGAGCTTTCTTCACCGTACGGAAGTACCTCATCAAGATCGCTTGATATAACCCCTCTTTGCCGCCGAAATGATACGAGATAAGCGCGCTGTTACAGCGAGCTTTCTTTGCGATCTCTCTTACCGTGGTACCTTTAAATCCACGATCCGCAAAAAGAGACTCGGCGATATCTAGTAGAGTGCATTTGTCTAACTCTGCCGGCCGGCCGGTTTTAGCAGGTGAGTCGGTTTTCTCAATATCAGTGTGCATCGGGCACCGGTCCGCGAATGCCACCGCGACGAGGCTTCATTAGGGCGAGGTGAATCAGCGAGAGGATAAGAAAAGCGACGACACCTACCGCAAGGACTTTTTGATAGCCTAAAACAAACGCCTGCTTTTGGGCCGCATAATACAGCGTTTTGATCCCTTCACGAGAAGCCGTTCCTATTCCCAATTCGAGAGGCAACTTTACGTGAAAGGATTGTTCGATTCCATGCAAAGCGTTTACTGCTGGAGGATCAAACCAGGTTATATGGTTAATCAAATTTCCGTAGCTTTGGTCGCGATATTGTTGAAACACCGTGGAGAGAATCGCAATCGCGATACTTCCCCCAATTTGTCTCATGAGATTTAGCATGCCCGCAGCTTGTCCGATCGCAGCTCCGGTAAATTGGGTGAGCACCATCGTATTGATAGGTATAAACAGATAGGCCATTGCGGCTCCTCGAAGGAGTAACGGCCAGAACATTCCGCTAACCGAGGTATTAGCATCGAAACGGCCGATGAAAAAGGCGGCCGCGCCTAATCCAAGAAGCCCGACCAAAATAAGAGCTCTGGGATCGCTCTTACGCATTTGTTTTCCGATGAAAGGCATCATGGCAGCACTGGCCAGCGCGCCCGGAATAAAGAGCATTCCCGTTTGGGTGGCCGTTAGGCCCTGAATAGCGCTTACAAAGACAGGAACGATGAATACCAATCCATAGAGCATGCAGCCCATCGCGAACATTAAAAGAACGCCGCTGCGAAACGTGGCATTCTTAAAATTTCTTAGATTCAAAATCGGATGCTTAATCCTCAGTTCCCACCAAATGAGGCCCGCGATGCAGACTACGCCTAAGACGGTGCAGATGAGAATAGCCGTCGAATCAAACCAGTCGTCGGCATGCCCACGTTCCAGAACATACTGAAGGCTTGCGATACCGACCACTAAGAGGGCTAGACCCCATCCATCTACCGGGACGCGATTACGAACG
>JBBQIT010000402.1:0-4402 GCA_038325205.1 Bdellovibrionota bacterium | reverse complement strand
GGGCCCTAAAAGTGTTTGGGACCGGAAGCCGGGGCTCCCGACTTTTGGGTGGGCACAGCCGAGTTTTCGAGGACGCCGAAACTGATCTTGCGGAATTTTTCGGAAGTCCAGCCGCTCTCTTTTTTTCGACAGGCTACCTTGCCAATGCGGCGGTGATTCAAGTCTTGGCCTCATGTGCTGATGTCATTTTTTCCGATGAGAAAAATCATGCAAGCCTCATCGATCCCATAAGACTTTCCGGGGTTCCTCGCGAAGTCGTTCCCCACGGAGAGTGGAGTGGGACTTTAGGAAACGGTTACTCAGCGCCTCTTTATGTTACCGAATCTCTCTTTAGCATGGATGGCGATGTAGCTCCGCTCGACGTTCTGAAACAACTGGAGCAAACGAGCAACGGATTTGTCCTCGTAGATGAAGCCCATGCGGCGGGCGTATTTAAAGAGGAGGGCAGGGGGCTTTGGGCTGGGGTTGAGCGAGATTGGAATAAGACTGCTGTGACCGTCACTTTTGGTAAGGCTTTCGGCGTAGGGGGTGCTGCCGTTTTGTGTTCGCTGCCATTGAAAGAACTCCTCATTAATAAGGCCCGAAGCTTCATTTATACGACGGCACCCGCACCCGTGATTCCTGCCATGGTCCGAGCGGCGGTGGGCGTCATTCGAGAATCGGGAAACCTCCGCAAGGAATTGTGGGAAAGATCCCAGGGCGTGCGCGCCATTTTAAGTGAGGCTGCTACTCTCGCTGAACCCGCTTCATTTTCGCCGTGGAATGTGAAATCTCCTGTCATCGCGTTCCCAATCCCCGGCGAGGATAACGCTTTGAGATTTTGTAAAAATATGCGAAAGTCCGGCCTTGAGCTACGAGCGATTCGATACCCGACGGTACCGAAAGGCGCTGAACGACTCCGCATTTCAATTAGTCTTCAAGTGAGTCGCGAAAATACTGAAAACATGGCTCGAGAATTGGTTAGGCAATGGAAGGCGTTTTCGTAACAGGTACAGATACTGGCGTAGGGAAGACCGTCATTTGCGCGGGTCTTCTTAAACTAATGACCAGCTCCCAAAAGCAGCAGCCCATTTATTGGAAGCCGGTGCAGACGGGAACCATTGTTGGCGACGATACCAAAGCAGTGAAATCTTTAACTGCGTTAGGTCCCGAATTCTTTTGGGAACCTTCTTACCGCTTTCCCGAGCCTCTCTCCCCGCATATGGCCGCCCAGAAGTGGGGCAAGACGGTGGAGTTAGACGTTCTGAAAAAGGCCTATGCCGATCGTAAAAATAAAAATAATTTTATCATCATCGAAGGCGCTGGCGGAATTTTGGTTCCTTTGAACGAGACCACACTTCAGATCAATCTGATCAAAGAGTTGGGACTCCCTGTGCTTTTGGTCAGTGAAGATCGCGTAGGAGCGATCAATCAAACTTTGCTCACGGTCAATGCGGCCAGAGCGGCAAATATTCCCATCTTGGGCATCATCCTCACTAAGGCTCGTAAGACTTTGGGTAACGCGGAAGCAATTAATCAGTTCGGTAAAGTGGAAATTCTTGCCCAGTTCGATCCTACAGAAGATTCGAGACGTATCGTAGGCGAAGTAGGTACTGATGGCCGTTTACGCGAGCTCTTCGAATTGTCTTCCTTTCCTATTTGAGGTCCATGGACCGAAAAGATCAGCTTAAAGACGAATCGGTTTGGCATCCTTTCACGCAATATCCGATCACCACTCCTCAGTCGTTACTCGTGCGCGCCGAAGGAGCTTTTGTTTTCGATGAGGAAGGTAAGAAGTATTTTGATGCTACGAGCTCGTGGTGGTGCAACCTTCATGGCCATTGCAATCCAAGATTAGTAGAAGCCCTCCATCGACAGGCGAAAACGCTCGACCAAATTATGTTTGCGCCGCATGCGCATCCTATCGCTTTAGAGCTGGCCGATCGCTTGATTCGGGTCTTAGGCGAACCTTTTAAGAGAGTTTTCTTTTCGGATGATGGATCTACCGCCGTCGAAGCTTCGCTCAAGATGGCCATTCAATACTGGCAACAAAAGGGGCGCCCCGAGAAGGCAAGATTTATCTCGGTAGAGCGCGCTTATCACGGTGATACTTTAGGAGCCGTATCGGTAAGCCACTTGTCCCAATTTCATGGCGCTTTTGAAGGAGTCAAACTTCCAGTCGTGCGAGCCACGGTCCCGTACTGCTATCGCTGCCCGCTAAATTTGAAGTACCCTTCATGCCAAATTAAATGTCTTGAAGAGACCTTGGCGACTATTCGTAAAGAGTCTGACACTATCGCTGCTCTGGTCATTGAACCTTTGCTCTTGGGGGCGGGGGGGATGATTCCTTATCCAAAGGAATATTTAGAGACGCTCCACAAAGTTTGTAATGAGCAAAATATACTCGTGATTTACGACGAGGTCTTCACAGGCTTTGGTCGCACCGGGACAATGTTTGCGATGGAACAGGTGACGACTCGACCTGATATGGTCTGCCTATCCAAAGGGCTGACTAGCGGGATGATGCCCTTAGCGGTGACTGTGGTGAACGACAAAGTATTTTCCGCTTTTACCGGGGGAGCCGAAAAAACGTTTTATCATGGGCATACCTTTACTGCGAACGCCCTTTCGTGTGCGATAGCCGTCGAAAGCTTAAATATCTTTGAAGACGAAGAGGTCTTGCAAAACAACCAACGGCTTAGCGGGGTCATGAACACCTGGGCTAACCGTTTCCGAGACATGCCTCATGTGGGTGATGTTCGCCAGTTAGGGATGGTATGGGCTCTTGAGGTGGTTCGCACGCGGGCAACGAAATCGCTCTATCAACCTGCCAATGGGCCGGGTTGGAACATAGCGCAAACTTTGTGGGACGAGGGGATTTGGATACGCCCCCTAAACCAAGTCATTTATGTGATTCCGCCCTATTGCTCGACAGAAAGCGACTTGCACCACCTTTTTACGGTGCTATATTCAGCGGTCGAAAATGAACCGTCTTTGGAGTGACCCCATGGAAGGGCAAGTAGCGAATCAGTCGAATCATCCGTTGTCTCCCATAGCAAACCCTGAGATCTCAGGATGGGAAGCGACGTTATCTCAGTTAATAGCCACCGAGGAGCGTGAAGCCGAGTGGTTGGATCTTTTGAGCCAGCTAGAGTACGTAGGCTTTCGAAAGATCGTCAAGGCAGTTCCTTTTGAGTCGGTTTCTCTTTCTGTCCTTCAACATGCTTCCGAAGAAGCTTCCCACGCCTTTCTCTTAAAGCGAGTCGCTGTGAAATTGGGCCGGGATGGTTCGACGTGGAAAGGCTCGCGGTTGGGGACTTTAGGATGGCAGTATTTTAGCGAGTTGGATCGCCTGATCTCGGCGGAACTTCCAGAAAAGTCTTTTTGTTATCCTGTGGTCAGTTGGGTAGTGGAACAAAGGGTCATGCAGGTGTATCCTCAGTACTATCAACTGACTCATCAAGAGGACGTAAAGCGAGCGCTCAGCCGAATTATGGCGGAAGAGAAAAGGCACGGGAAAGAGTTTGAAGCTAACCCGTTGACTCCCAAGGAGCGAGATTGCGTGCTTGAGATTGAGCGAGAACTCTGGATAGAGTTCTCTCGCCAATTGGAAGAGCTGTGCCGAACTTCAATGAACAACTAGTTACCTATGTTAGCCGATTTAAACGCGCCGAAATTCCAACCCGAGCTGCCGCATTGGCCTATCACACGATCTTGGCCATCGTACCTATCGTTGGTCTCTTCTTTTGGTATCTTCACGGCATTGGCGTCACCGATCAATGGCTGAGACTGAGTAAAGGCTACATTGTGGGGAACTTAAATATTTCCTCTTCGCAGATGTTTTTGCGTCAATTCGATCTGCTCACTTCACAAATACAAGGCAGTAGCTGGGGATGGGTAGGGCTGCTTTTGCTTTTTTACACTGTCGTCAGTCTCATTGTCCGCTTTGGCGAGAGTGTCGACATCATTCTAGGAACGGATCCTGAGATTCCGGATGGCCACTGGAGCACGCTAAAACTCACCGGGCGAAGACTCATCGTAATGTTAGGACTTCCGTTAGCGCTCACTTTGTCTTTAGTCGTGACCCAATGGATTCGCAGAGACTCTTGGTTTCACTATGTATTTGAATTCGGCCCCGTGGGTTCCTATTTTGCTCTTGTCATTCCCGTTACCGTAGACGTGATGGTGTTTTTTCTGATCTACCACTTTATTCCGCGTAACCCCGTTCCTTGGAAAGAGGCCTTACGGGCGGCCATCGTGGTAGGCCCGATTTCAGAAGCGGTTCGTGTGCTTTTTGGTCTTTATAATGGTTACGCCGTCAGCGTGCATAAAATTTATGGCGTATTGTCTGTCATCCCCATGTTCATTCTCTGGCTTCAGATAGCGTGGATGGTGATTCTCTCAGGGGCGCTACTTATCCGGT
>JBBQIT010000401.1:0-4417 GCA_038325205.1 Bdellovibrionota bacterium | reverse complement strand
ATAATGGAAAGATTATATGCAAAACTTCTACCAGTCGACCATCGGGCTACGTCCGGACGGTAGGGGCTATTTTCCCGAGACGGAACCGTCGTTAATCGAGCCCGCACGCAGATAAGACACAACGATATTAACAGCTTAACTATCAGCGCTGGAGCGTCCCCCAGCGATTTGATATAGAGGGCGTGCCGTGAAAGCGAAAGTAAAACCTAAAAGTACCGACGCCTATCTCTATCAGCAGGTGGTGCCCTTTAAGCCTTCTAAAGGAGCGATTCGAAAAATTGAGATCGTTGAGGCCGCCATTCGCGTGATTGCGAGAGAAGGCGTCGATCGGCTCACCTTTGAATCGGTGGGTAAGCTCAGTCAGATGGGTAAGTCTCACGTCGCTTACCATTTCCCCAACCGCGACGAGATCGTTATGGCCGCTATTACCTACGTGTACGCCATCGGCCAGGGAACCGTGGTGGAACATCTCAATCTTGAGCCGAATCCAGACAAAAAGCTTAAAGCCTACATTCGCGGCGCTTTTGAATGGATAGACGCTCACCCCGATCACATTGCTGTCATGGCGCTTTTACTTTCTTTGGGATCGGTGACTAAAGGCTTCCGGTCGCGGCAATCGGAGATTCGATCTATCGGGGCAAAGCGCATTGAAGCGATTGTGGGCGGAATGAAGGGCCCGAAACATAGCGCAACGGAATTGAAAGAGATTAGCGAAACCATCCAAGCCATTATCTTAGGCAATATTTTATATTACGGCGCTTCCGATATGGGGGTATCGCTCAATGAATTGGGGGATCGCACCTATCGGATGGCGTTAGGCTTATTGAAAAAGCGAAATAGGTCTTGAAGGTGAAATATCGATTTACTTTTTTGCTCATCGCGCTGTTCGCCTCATTTTCTTTTGGCGCATTACGCGTGCGCTCCCATCGGTTACTCGTCATCGACGGAGTTCCCCACGAGCTGGCATTTTATGCACGTACGCGGAACGTCGAACCTCCTTCGCGGCAGGAAGTTTTTTCCATGGGGTTGGAACCGTTTAGCGATGAGTTGCTAGCGGAGGAGATCCAGCGCGATGAAAACTGGAAATTTGAATATTACGAGGCCGATGACTATATCAGTCAGAGAAACGATAGCATCCTAATCGGCTCCATCCGTTCTATTGAAGCCTTACTAGCCCACGATAACATCGCCATTCTACGTCGGATCGAAAAGGTACCCGATGGGTACTATCGACGCACGGTTGGAGTCATCGGTTTCAAACATCAACTTCCCGACAAAGAAACTCTGTTGCTGGAGGATCGGCAGCACGTTCAATTAGAGAGATCTCCCACCGCTGACTTTGACTCCAAACTATTTTATCAGCCTCATCATTGGATTGAGTATCGTGACCATCTCGCGACCGTAAATCGCCGGTGGGGTGGATACCTCCAAATTAATTCGCTCGTCACCGACAAACAATTCGGACTTCGCTATCTAAATTATCTGATCGGGGGATCTTACTGGCATGGTCTTTTTACGAATGGACCGGTGGTGATGCCAGGCGAAACCTTTCTCGGAGAAACGGTCACCACGCCCACGATATACAGTCCTATCTACTATGTACTCGAAGGATACGATTCGCGCGCCCGGCTGTGGCGCGAGTGGAGCATGAGAAATCTTCTGGTTGGCGGCTTAGAAAGCCTCCCAGATTTTCATCAACCCAATCGGAGTTTCTCCGTTATGGGAACGGATGCGGCTTCTTATTGGGTGGCCATACAAAAATACCTTCGTCCGGGTCGGGGGCAGCCTGCTTTTCGGCACTCACTGCAGGTAGGGGGTCTTTCCTTATCACCGCCCTACAGCGATGAGATTCCTTGGCCCACGCACTTTTCCCTTGGGCAATATGGCGATCCCCTTCAAGAAATGGGTGCTCGCCGTTGCGCTCACAGCGTGGTCGCTATGGCTGAAAAACCCTCATCGTTTCCCTTCTTTGGGTGGAAACCCAAGGTCCATTCCCTTCGCTAAACTCACCATCTAATACAAACATTCAATTAAAAGTGAACAAAAGTACAAAAACGTTTGACGCTATTTTTTTTGGGTGCTACCGGTGGGGAGAATTGATGCGTCATGGAAAGAATCCTGGCCCGTCGTCAGGCATAGAGGAGAATGATTATGCGAGTTGGCGGATATTGGCTGTTAGTGAGTCTGGTGCTCCTATCTTTTCAGGTCTTCGCAAAGGGGCCAAGAAAAGTTGCTGTGAAAATAGATCAAAATCTAGAGCTAGGCGGAATTTCCTTTCGAGGACCCGACTACGAATTCTACGAAGATTGGCAACAAAAAGGGCTGAGCGCGATAGCGAAGGGAACCCTGGATAGCGCGCAAGAAGTAGCGGGATTATGGCTACCTGCGGGAACTGTCGTGAATCTAGACGAGGGGCAGAGCCAGGCCAGCACCACATTCGCCGATAAGGTGGTCATAGCGGGCGTGACACTAAAACCGAATCAAGAAGTGAGTTTTGGTTCTTATCCCATTCCTGAGCCTGGCGCCACTTTTGGAACGGTTGGAGGTACTGTCATTTACGGATCAGTAGGCGAAGATTCGGAATTGGATATCTACGGATTTCCCGCGGGTGAAAAGCCAGTACGGGAAAGAATCGAACTCAGAAAAGGCGATGGCATTAACTTTTGGTGCGTCGAAAAGCCTTGCCGAGAAACTTCGCGCGTGTCGGTTATAAGTTCTTGGACACTTTCGTCACAGCGTTTCATTGATCGGTTTGCTCTGGAAGCAGGCGATATTGTTTTTATCGATCCGAAGGGTAGATTGAGCGCGTTCAAAGTGAAGGACGCTCGGCAGATCGATGACTATAAAGTCATCGGCGACGTTCAGCTTTACCCCGATGGCAAATTGAAAAATTTCAATACTTTGAACGAGCGTATCCAGGGATTGGAGATAAATCTGAACGATTCTTACGGCGTCTTCCTTCATAAAAACGGATCCGTTGCGCAGATTGAAACCAGTTTTCGTGATCAGTCTTTGGGAGATCTTCCCATCCAAGGATGGTCAGCCCTCACTTTCTGGTCGGCTGACGATCCTAATTTTTTGGGGAGCGTGAAAATGGTCACTGTAGGACGTGACGCGCGCATTCCCGGAGTTCGGATGGAATTCGAGCGGGATAGTCGGCTATTCTTCGATAAGAATAGAAAGCTACGAGAAGCTCTCGTCACCATCCGAAAAGGCGGCCAGACGAAACCGCAGTCACGCCGTCTCATTTTCGATGAGAAAGGCGAAGTGACGGACGAGAAAGATTTCGAACAGGGCCCCCCGGCAGTGGGCGGTCAACAATATGCTCCCAACATTCCAGGTTGGAATGAGGATGCAGAATAGCGCCTAAAGTCGACTTCCAGTACTTTGTGGTATTACAAACGATGCCCTCGAATGCTGCCACCCGGTATTGGAAGTCGACTTAGACCTGTCTTTATCGAGTTTACGCCACCCGCTTCTCTTCGATGGTTCACTCACCTGTGCACAGAGTAAGCAAGTCCCTCGCGGGTTGGCCTTTTCTTACTCACTCTCCGTGTGATATCTCTCGACCGTCGAAAGACATTACCTTTTAATCTCCATTGCTGCGGGCAAGGGAAATACAGGAGAAAGTATGAAACGATTTCTAACGTTACTTGCAGTCCTCGTATCTATCCTTCCCCGAGCTGCCGTGGCAGACGACCAAACCCTAAAACTTTTAGTGGGAGATCAGGCTAGAGGCCTTGTCCTCGTACTTTTTCAGATGGCCGATTTGGGTGGGACCAACAAAAAGGCCATTGACGCCGCAGTCGCTAATCCTGCCCGCGCGTACACTCCGGTCTACCAATACGGAGTCCAGAATAGGGTGTCTCCCAACCTAACTGGCTTTGACCTCTACGTGGGCTATGCTGCGCTTCTCGATAACTCCCTCAAACGTCTCGAGCTGACCTCAACGCTTTCTAATAAGGACCGAGATGAGTGGAGCCTTACTCGGCTCGCCTTGCGCAATCCCGACGCCCAAGTAAATCAAAACGCACACCCTCGTCCGACGAAAGACGAAGCTCTTTCGACTGAATTCTTTAGCGACAAACTCTTGGGCCAGACGTTGACCTCGTACAAGAGCAGTCTGGGCGACCCCACGGAGACGACGCTTGCTATTGAACCAGGGCAGCTTCTCGCGAACGGATTGCGGGCGGAGCTGGTTCTGACCTACAAAGGCAAAATTCAGGGTTCCGAAATTCGAGTGGTCGCCTCCGGCGTCCGCACAAAAATCAACAATGGAAAAGTCGTTACCGATCAGACACAAACTACGATTAGCGAGTTGTCGCTGACGGTAAGCCCTGTCCCAGGTAACTAGACGCTGATTCTGCCAGGTTTCAATAGAGTTCACGATCAAAGATGCCCGTCGATCTAACCCATC
>JBBQIT010000400.1:0-4426 GCA_038325205.1 Bdellovibrionota bacterium | reverse complement strand
AGTTCTGCTTATCAAAGAGAAGATCAGGAAGCGACGTTTTTTTGGCTTCCGAAAACACTAAGTTAGTAATGTGATCTTTTTGTAGGAAATCGTTCAATACAAACTGAGTAGGCCTTTGCACTCCCAAGACGTTCGCAAACTTCTCGAAATAACCTTCTCGAAGCGTTTTGCCTGAACTCGTTTGGTACAGAGCCTTCATTGGGCGATGGCTATCCATTTCAATCCAATACTCGACTCTATCGTAAGTGACCGGTTTTCCTTCAATCGCATTTAGATCCAGGACGTATGCCTTTTTCCCCTTGAAATTATCTTCGCGCAAAAATTTTGCAGTGTAGTTTCCTTCAAAGCTCAAGCGAACGATGTCGCCGTACGCGGCATTGCCCATCACTTTTTGACGGGGAGCGATTCGGATAGGCTTTGAAGTGGAAGGAACGTAGATCCACATTTGTTCATCGATCATCAGTGCTTTCGTTCCCTTGTCGGCGATGGGAGTCAGAAAGCGAACCAGCGACTTGTGTCGCCCTTTTACGAGCGTTTCATAGGTATGGTCTTCTTTTTTCTTATTCTTATAATCCTCTAAGTTCACTTTCACTTGATAGTCTTCTTGAGGATTTCGAATGTACTCGGCCTGCTCTAGCAATTTGGCAGCGTCTGGCGGTGCCTTGGGCGCTGCCAACGTGGGAAGTGAAAGAAGGACTAGTAAAGCGAAAACGAAAAGAGAACGCACGCGTTTAGCTCCGATGGTGTTGAGCTATAATGTAGTTTATTAACGAATAATTCGTCAAAGGCTAAGGGCTACTTCAGAAGAGATTCGGTATCGAGTCGGAAGGTACGGTTTTCCGGAGGAAGGGGCTCTGAGAGCCCGGTTCGTAGTGTCCACACCGGAAACTGGTCTTGAGAAAGCGAAAAAGTTTGTCGAATCGTCGGAAGCGCTTCCTTAAGAAGAGGCAATACTGGGGCGTCTTTCAGAGCGTTGGTGGACATGCTGTAAAAATAAAGGGAAGAGAGCGTCATGGGTTGTACGGCATAACCCGCTTTTACCAGTCGAAGCCAAGCCCGAAAAGCTAAGCGTCCGACAGCGTAGAGCGAAGCCGCTGAGGGATGGCGCGTCACCCAAGAGACAAGGCCCGCGGAGGACAGCACCTGCTTTTGAATGAGCTTTCGAGTCTGCCCCAGAAAACCCGCTTTATTCATCACCTGCTGAGTCGCGAAGGACTTGGCCAGTTTTAAAACGCGTGATTCGGCGAAACTAATTCCCAAGGTACGCCACGGCATTCCATCCCGAGTGTTTTTTGCGTCGCTGTCAGAAAATCGGATCCATTTCATCAAATCTTGTTGTTCCGGTTCGGTTGTCCAGCAGGAGGTCTCAATTTGAGTCACATAATCTAAGAATGGCTGAGAGCATTCGGCTCTGGGAAGCAATCGCAATTCAATGTTGGAGAAGAGAAGGGCGTCGGTCGCGATTTCTCTAAAAACGGCTTCGGAGAGATCTCCGCCCTTATACAGTCTTCGATCGGTGGAACGATTGATCAGCGCAACGACTAAGGGATGCACGCGTTCGAAAGAGACGCTAAATCGCAACTCGCCCCAGGGCTTTCCTTCTTCCGGCATTTCCGTAGCAAAAAGAGGAGTGACTTCGGCGTTTAAACTTTCCACAGAAGCCGACATGATCAGCGCTTCGGCCAGACAACCAAAACTTAGCATTGAGGCGTGGCTTGCTCGATTAAGAGCGTGTTGTCCTCGAGACTCATCGTGAAAAATCAAAAGTTTGTCAGTCTCTTGGCGGAAATACCAGGGTTGGCAATTATCGCCGCTGGGGATGCGAAGCGCGGAACTGAGCATTCGAATTAATGTAGGTCTGTCAGGAATCATCGAACGTTTTTGAGAAGAAATCGTCGGATGTACCACATTTTCAGTCTCTGCCATGGGTTGCGATTTCCTCTCCATAAAATTCCTCGACGATACTTCCCTCGAAACACATCAAACTGAGTGTAATGAGGGACGGCTCGTACCGAACCTTTTTTCAAAAGAATTTTAAGAACCTCACCGGAAGCCATCGCTGAACATTCCGTGACGCCGATTACGTGAGACGGGCCTTTGCCATTTTCTAAGTCGATGCGAGTCCTGTCCATGTAGGGAATATGCAAACCCGCTGGAGCAAGCCCAACCGCAAACTTGATCGCTCGGATAACCCGGCTGTCCGTACTCTTAAAATCAAAATACCGCCAATAGTCCATGCTGTCGCCTGAGAAGACAAGGATAGCGCACGAAAGCCCTAAGGGGGCCGCGGTTACTAGCCATAGCCCCTTTTTTTGAACCGCGGGGAAAAGGACATCTCGGGCAGAGAAGGCAAAAAAATCTAAGCTGTCGACCACAAGATCTACGCCCTCTAAAAATGCCTCAATATTGTCTTCTCCGATTGCCTCGCTAAAGAGACGAACCTTTGCCGTAGGATTGATCTCTAATATCTCATCCCGAACGACCTCTACTTTTTTGAGCCCGATGGTCGAAACCTTCGCCGCGACTTGGCGGTTAAAGTTTTCAATCGCGTACTCGTCGAAGTCAGCGAGCGTAAAATTTCCTATACCCATTCGGGCAAGGGTAAGCGCGTGAATACTACCGACGCCTCCGCATCCGGGAATCGCTACGTGTTTGTTACGTAACGTCTCCTGCTCGCTCTCAGACACGACACCAATGTTTCGTGAAAAGGCTTTCTTATAATCGAAAGTAATGCGAGGCGTAATTTTTCTAACCGGTGAACCCATCTTGGTTCCGTTTCGGCGTAATGGCGGGTTTTATAAAGTTCCCCTCCGTCATTGCGAACCCGACAGGGTGAAGTAAACTGTGCCCGTTGAATGGCGAAGTACCACCTTCGTATAGAGGCTCCGAAGGCGAAGATTGCTTCGTCGCTTCCGTCTTCGCCTTCGGCTACGCCGGACAAGTCGCTCCTTTCAATGACAGAAGGGGGGACAACGCAATTACAAGAGGGTGACAGCGCAATGATGGGGCGAAGGGGGTGACAAGCGATCGAATTCTTGCGACCCTTAGCTGTGTGGAAACGAATTCAAGATCCCGTAAGTGGTTTGACTCATCTAGCCGGCGCTTTGTTGGGCGTCGGGGGAATGGTCTACCTTATCTCTCGAAGCATTCATCTTCATCGGCCGATCGTTGATACCATCGCCTTTGGCGTGTTTGGCCTCAGTTTAGTTCTGCTCTATCTCTCAAGTGCTTTCTATCACATGCTCGATATCAAACCGGAATCGAAGCTTGTGTTTCGACAGCTGGATCACGCCATGATCTTTGTGCTTATCGCAGGCTCCTACACTCCCTATTGTCTGGTCGGTTTAAAAGGGACTCTTGGCTGGGTGATGTTTGCTTTCGTGTGGGCTGTGACGGTGGGAGGGCTAGTGGTCAGCATCTGGTGGATTCACGCGCCCCGATGGTTATCAACAGCACTCTATTTAGGCATGGGTTGGACGGCAGTCGGAATAGTCATGCCCCTGCACCGCGCTCTTGGTCCACAGGGTTTCTTTTGGTTAGTTGCCGGAGGGCTGTCCTACACCTTTGGGGCTGTGATTTATGCAGTAAAACGTCCTGATCCTTTTCCTCCTTACTTCGGGTTTCATGAGATCTGGCATCTCTTTGTACTAGGCGGCAGTGTTGGCCACGTCATTAGCATCTCAAGCCTTCTAAGCTAGCCCATTTGGAAAATACGGGACCTTTTGGTAGAGTGCGTTTTTCGTTTAGGACTCTCTTATAGAGGTAGGTAGCTATGGGCGCGCAATGGAAACAAAAGGGCCGAGTTGAGAATTCAACGAAGCGAGGCCAAATCATCAGTAAAATGGTGAGGGAAATCATCATCGCAACGAAAGCGGGAGATCCTGACCCAGCCAATAACGCCCGACTTCGAGCCGCTGTAGAGTCGGCAAAGAAGCAATCCGTTCCTCGTGAGAATATCGAGCGCGCTATTAAAAAGGGCGCAGGACTTCTCGAGCCTGTGCACTATGAATTGGTAGCCTATGAAGGGTTTTCGCCTCATAAAATTCCTCTTATCGTCGAGTGTTTGACCGAAAACCGCAACCGCACTTCCGCCGATATCCGAGCGTTATTTCGCAAAGGGACTTTGGGAGCGACCGGTTCGGTGGGTTTCATGTTCACTCATGTGGGAATGGTCGTAGCGACTCATCCGCACAACACTCAGGACATAGAAGAGGCCGCTATCGAAGCCGGGGCCCAAGAGGTCGAAAAGACTGAAGATGGAGCCCAGTTTCTTTGCGAAAAGGCCGACCTTATCACCGTGACCAAAGCGTTACACGACATGGGCTGGCAGATTACCGCTTCAGAATTTGCCTATGTGGCGAAAGATAAAGTGGAAATCTCTCCGGAAGCGAGAAAAGACGTCGAAGCCTTCCTAACTGAACTGGAT
>JBBQIT010000399.1:0-4439 GCA_038325205.1 Bdellovibrionota bacterium | reverse complement strand
ACTCAGTATTGTCAGGATGACTTCGCAGTCGTTGCAAAGCTGCGGACGCTGACGGCAAACAAGTGACCTCGTAACCCTCTTTTCCAAGAAAATCGGAAATGAGGCTTCGCATCTCAGCATCATCATCTACCGCGAGAACTCTTCCTTTTTCAGTTTTCATCGAAACTCCCTGCTATCACACTTTGGGACAATACAGCCCCCACGAGACATTTTGTCACTTATTCGCTGTGACTATTTAAGCTAATCGTTTCAAAATCATAGCTAAAGCACCTTTCGTGCCACGGCACCCCGCTTGCAATTGAACCGGGAAAGGATGGTCCTATGAAAGTTGCCTTTTTTGATACGCATCCGTTTGAGCGCGACTACTTTGAAGTGCAAAACGCCTCGCATGGCCACCAGATCGAGTACTTCGAACCCCGGCTGACCCCGGCCACGGCAAGTTTAGCGGTGGGCCATACCGCCGTTTGCAGTTTTGCCAACGACCATCTCGATAGAGACGCGCTAATGCGACTCAAAGACGCGGGTGTAAAATTGGTCGCGTTGCGATCGGCTGGTTTCAACCATGTAGATGTTGGGGCGGCCCGCGAGTTTGGAATCCACGTAGTCCGTGTTCCGGCTTACTCCCCTTATGCCGTGGCCGAACACGCGGTCGCTTTAATCATGGAACTGAATCGAAAGTTGCATCGCGCATACTACCGCGTACGAGAAGGAAATTTTTCTCTGGGCGGCTTAGTAGGATTCGACCTTCATGGAAAAACTGTCGGAGTGGTCGGGACTGGCAGAATCGGCAGCGCCTTCGCTAGTATCATGACGGGCTTCGGATGCCATGTAGTAGCCTACGACCCCATCACAAATTCTGACCTCGAGAAACGACTGGGAGTAAAATACGTGAGCCTCCTCGAGCTCTACTCGGTGTCTGACATCATTTCGCTTCATGCCCCTCTAAATCCAAATAGCCATCATCTTATTGATGATGCCGCTCTAGCCCGAATGAAAAAAGGAGTGATGTTGATCAACACGGGCCGTGGAGCTTTGGTTGATACCCACGCTCTCATCGCCGCTCTTAAGTCGGGACACATCGGCTTCGCAGGCTTGGACGTCTATGAAGAAGAGGAAGGCATTTTCTTTCAGGACCTTTCCGATAAGGTTTTACAGGACGATCAGCTCGCCCGCCTTCTCACTTTTCCGAATGTATTTGTAACAGCGCACCAAGGATTTCTCACGCGAGAGGCCCTTACCAATATCGCCGAGACTACCCTCCAAAACATTACCGACTTCGAACAGGCCAAACCCCTCATCAATGAAGTGAAAGGCTAAACCGCCTGAGACAAATTGACTCACGCGCCTCCGCATAAGTCCCAGTAATCAGACATTTGAAGCTAATTTCCGCCCCTTCTCGGTGGCATGCCGAGTGCAATACTTAAACCTCACGAGGAGAACGAAGGATGAAAAGCGTCACTACAGGAAATAAAGTTATTTGGGCAGTAGATGCCTTTACTGATGATCTGTCGCTCCACAAAAAAGCGGCGTCGGTCCTTAAGGCTTGGACCAAAGGCGCCGGGGTTTCCATCGAACCCGTCTATATTTTGAGTCCCGACCAGTTGGGAGTGCCGCCAGAAGCTTTTGTACATCTCGCACCCGAAGGTCAAATCGAAGCAAAGAAGAGACTGACCAAGCTAATGAAAACGTCAGGCCTCACCAATCTTCTGGAACCCAAATTTATTAGTTCCAAAAACTTTTCGCTCCGAATGGCGGTCGATGCCCTACTCGACTATGCTCGTTCAACAAACGCCACTTTTATATTGGCAAGCACACAGTCCAGAAAGGGCGTCAGCCGCTTTCTCTTTGGTAGCTTCGCCGAAAGTCTAGTTCTACAATCTGAAATCCCTGTGTTTCTGGTTAGCCCGAAAACACAGCCTTCTGCACTAAAGCATGTGTTTTTCTCGACCGACTTAAGCGAAAAGTCGAAAGAGGCCTTCGAAGAGATCGTCAGGGAGGCGAAAGAACGCCAATTTAAAATCACGGTCTATAACAACGTAGAGTACTTTACCGACTACTCCGTGACTCCGGTCATGTCTTCGAATGTCTACAAAGAATTGATGGCTCAAGACCTTTTAAAGCGTAAGGCCCAAACGAATGACTTAGTGGAGTACGCAAAATCTCAAGGCGTCACTGCTACCGCAAAAGTCGATAATCAGGCGAAAGAGCCCAATGTCGCAGCTGCCATTTTAAAGGCGGCCACCAAAGCCAAAGCAGACACGATCGCCATGGCTTCACAAAGCGGTCGGGTCGCCAGCGCCCTTTTAGGAAGCGTTACGCGGCAAGTGCTCAGAGGAGCGAAACATCCGGTTTGGGTTATCCATCCGCGCGCTCGTGAAGAACAAATGCCTTCCAAAAAACCAGCTTTGAGTATGTCCACAAAGAAGGGAACCGTAGCCGTATGAAAAAACAAGTGGGTGGGAGATCGGTTTTAATTATTTTTCTTGGTCTAATCATAGGTTCAAAAGGGTTTGCTACTGAAGAAAATGTTAAGTGGCGCGAAAAGATGCAAGCCTTAGCTGCTACCATGGGGGAACTATTGCCCGAGCTAGTCTCCAAAAAGGGAGACCCCGCGATCATCGAGAAAGATGCGAAAGCGCTATCTGAACTTTCCCATGAATTACAACCTGGGCTTTTGAACAAGAAAATGGCACCGCCCGAAGATGCGGACCCGAGCCTTGCGATTATCGCAGGAAAGTTTTCTGAAGATACCAAGGCCGCCTACAGAGCTATTAAGGCAGGTAATATCGAGTACGGGAAAAATAGACTGCGAACCGTTACCGCTTACTGCATCGCTTGCCACACTAGACATGACAAAGGACCCAATTTTCCAGTTTTCCCGCTTGATCCCAGGTCAGAGAAACTAGCTCCTGAAGAGTTGGCAGCCCTTTACGTCGCGACGAGACAGTTTGATAAAGGTTTAGATTCGTTCGAAGCTTTGATCAAAGATAAAGAGTTCGCAAAAACTAAACCGTTTGAATGGGAGCACTCCGTTCGAAATGCCCTCGCCCTTTCGGTAAGAGTGAAAAACGATCCCGATAGCGCGAAGAAAGTAGTGACGGCTGCTCTCGCCTCTCCGATTCTACCGGATTACACCCGCGGCTATTTAACCAAATGGCAAAAGGCGATTGAGTCTTGGAAATCAGAGAGCAGAAAAAAGATTGAAGGAGAGACGGCTCTGTTAAAAGAAATGCGAAGATTGCTAGGCGAAGCGAAAAGCGCGCAAGTCTTTCCTGTGGATAGATCGGCCGAGGTTCAATACTTACGTGCTCAAAGCGTCGCGCACGATCTGCTCCGACAAGCCAAGAGCGCTAAGGTGAAAGCGGAAGGTTTACTAACGGTCGGCATCGTCACTGAATACCTGAATAACTACGTCATCTGGCCTATGCAAGAGCCTTACTACGACGCTTGCGTCCGACAGGTTCCCCACACCGATCTAGCAATGCAATGTTATGAACGATTCGAGGAGTCTACGTATCTAGGCTACACCGGGAGTGCAGGAACGATGATTCCCGAAGATGTGCAGGTGGTCGTTGCCGAACTAAAAGCTTTAGCAAAGCCCAAAGTTAAATAAGCCAGGAGTGAATCCGCCCATGGGCGAGCACCTAAAAATAATGCCCGACTTTAAGCAAGAAATGGATAGCGAGGGGGTCCTGTACGCCTGCGTACAGGGCTCCAACGACGCCATTATGCTTACCGATGAAGAGGGTATTATTTTTTATGTGAATCCCGCTTGGCAAACGCTGTTCGGCTACACCTACGACGAGGCCGTAGGAAATACACCCCGACTTATCCGTTCTCATCACCATAAGAAGTCTTTTTATGACCAAATGTGGAGTGACCTCCTGGACATTAGAAAGGCCATGTGGCGGGGAGAGGTAATCAATCGCGCCAAAAACGGAAAAGAGATCCCTATTGCCCTTACCATCAGTCCATTCCGAGATGAAAAACAGGAAACGTCTGGCTACATGTCCATTGCGGTGGATCTTACCGAAAAAAAGAAAATGGAGATGAAGGTCCATTGGCAAGACAGGCTTACGACACTAGGAATCTTAACCGAAGGGCTGGCCCATGAAATGGGCACCCCGTTGGGAGTCGCCAGAGGACGCGCAGAGTATTTAATGAGGCTTTCTGACCAGGATTCTCTTGCGAATAAAAGTCTGGGCACGATCGTCGAACAGATTGATAAAGTTTCGAAATTAATGGAAGCCCTGCAAAACCTGTCTTGCGAAAACGAATCTGGACTGCAAATCCCCGTCGATCTCACTAAGGTCGTATCCTCCGTACAAAGATTGATAGAGGGAAAATTGCAATTGAGCGGAATTCAATTTAGCTCAACCATCACCTCGGACACTTTCGTTCTAGCGGAAGCCAGTCGACTGGGCCAATGTATCTTGAGC
>JBBQIT010000398.1:0-4448 GCA_038325205.1 Bdellovibrionota bacterium | reverse complement strand
CAGCGGAGGCAAAAGCGTTGGCGCACATTGGGCTAACATACTTTTGCCCACTCCCGGAGGCCCCATCAAAAGAAGATGATGACGTCCGGCGAGCGCTATCTGGAGCGCTCGTTTCGCGATGGGGTGCCCGACGACATAGTCCAAAGCCCCAGGCCCCCCCGGAAGTGGCAGGGAAGAGCTCTCTGGGATTTCGGCGATGGAATTCAATTCCTGTCGACCTTCGAGGAAATCGATCACCTCCACCAAGTGGTCCACTACTCGCACTTTCGGGCTTCGTAAGAGTCCGACCTCTCTTTGGTTCTCCGTCGGAACGATCACCGTATTAATGTGAGAAGCTTTCACTAGGACTTCGGCTAAAGCCAAAGCTCCATAAACGCCCCTCACCTTTCCATCCAATCCAAGTTCTCCCAAAAACGCTGTTTCATTTAAGCGGCTCGCTTTCAGATTTTCTTCCGCGCAGAGGATTCCTACGGCGATGCCTAAATCAAATTGGCTGCCTTGTTTTCTCGAATCGGCAGGAGAGAGGTGGACTAAAATTCGGGACCGGGGCACATCAAATCCTAAATTGGAAAGACACACTCGGACCCGCTCCCGGCTTTCACGAACGATCTCACCTGCCAAACCCGTTATCGAGATCTTAGGAATAGCACGTTCTCGTGCGACCTCGATCTGAACGATGACTCCGTCCACCCCAAACAGGGTAGCTCCAAAAGTTCTTGCAACCATATGTCGAGCTATTGCAAAGAAGAAGCCGCGCCGCCAAAGCTGAGTCAGTCCATTTACGTCCGGAAATCATCCGAGTACGGACTGGTTTTCAACCCTGTCTAATTTGAACCCTGAAAACAAATCCAATTTTTTTCCGATGGCAGCTGGCGAAGTATAAGCTTCGGGTTCGTGCTCGTTCTTGCGTGCTTTGTTGGAGGGGGATGGCGCGTCCACAGAATCGAGAACAACCATGGCAATGCTTACTTTCGGGAATGTTCCGAGAAGAATGGTGCCTAGCGCTGTACCGGCACCAGAAGAATACGACTATAAAATCGCTACCCGACGCCAATTCCCGTCACTACAGGAAAGCCTCCCTTTTCCCCTCAGCATTCCCCAGCCTAAACGTCGAGCATTCTCGAAGAATAGACCCAAATCACCTCGCAGCCTCTGGCCTCTCCTTTGCTAACTATATATCCGAATTTGCAGAATTCTAAGGTGATGACTTGGTAACATTGATCTCAGTTCGAAAAACCAAAACCTCCACGCGAGCTTTCTGTGCCCGTGCTTTGATCAGCGTCCTTCTTTTTTCATTCTCTTTTAATAGCTACGCCGAAAATGGGATTCTTCCTTCAGTGGATGAGCCTACCAACGCCAGGCAAAAGTTAGGGGGAGGAAATACTAACCCCCTAGATCGTCGAGCCAACCGAAACTACGGAAATGTTACGGCTCGGGTAAGAGCACTTTTCTCTGAGCTCACTCTACTTCCCGAAAATTCCTTTGATGTTGTCTGGCTTCCTGAATCTGAACCAAGCACGATGGCCGCCATGTTGTCCGATACCAGGATGAAGCTCGCGATGGATGCCAATGGATACAAAGCCGAAGCCCGTCCAGTTCTCTATGTAGCAGAGGAGTTATTACGGGAGGTGAATAGCGATGATAAATTTGAGGGGGTTTTGCTCCACGAATTCGGCCATAAATTGGAAGATGCTCAATTTAAGAAATGGGCGGATGACCAGCAAAAAGAATACGTAAAAAGGCAAAAGGTCCTCGATCCTGAAAGAGGCATGAAACTCGCAAATCTTCTCGACATCATGGGAAGAGATTTGCAGGAACATGGCGCAGACGTTATCGCGCAGCACAACTTAATGCTGAGACGGCGCTCACCATTGGCCTTGATTGAGCTTTTCAATAAATGGCGGGAAGAAAGCAAAGGAAAATCTCGGTGGGAGCAAAAGGGAATTGCGGGGTACTTTACTAGAACGCACCCCGACCCTGCGGAGCGAATTCGGGTACTAACCGCTTTTAATGAAGCCATGCAGGGGGATCGAGAAGTCTACCCCGTTGAGTTGAGAAATCAGCCCCAAAAAACTGATTTTATCGAAGCCCTAAATTCCGAAACGAACACCCCCCAGTATGCACGCGATGTAATCTTGGATCTGAGAGATCGTATTGAACACTTCCATCGAGCTCGATTGCAATCAATCCAGCCGGTCCAAGAAGATGGAAAATGGGTACTAAAAGACTTTCATTTCCTGCCCGAGGAACACAGTAAACCCCAACTTCCTTTGCATCCAGCATTGCAGGAAGACGCCAAGAAAATTCTCGTTGAAGGAATGGAGAGTTCTGACCGCCAATTGATTTCGTATGTCGCTAGCGAGTTAGAAAAGAAGCTAGCGGAACCACTCGGCATTCGGGTCAGAGCGACTTTGCACAGATATGCCGGAAATATACTCAAAGAATTCATGGAGCCACCCTCGGAGTTCGTGACCGGTACGGCCGCCCAAGAGTCCGCAATTGCAGCGCGCAACAGTCAAGCTAAGGCAGCGCATGAGGCCCGAGTTCAGTCAATGTCCGGATATCAGTCCATGGTCCGCTTCTTACAAAGTAACGAGCGCAGACTCTTAGTTGAAGTTGACCGACTATTTCACGATGAGCATCCCACTTACTATTCCAATCGGAGCAAGCAAAATTGGCCCATCGGACGCTCAGTATTAGATATTTTGGAAGAGCTTCCAGAAGAGACCATGCGAAATTGGATCTTGCAATTACCCTCACGCATCCGACGCAACTCACCCGAGGTAGAACGCCAAGAAACCACTATCGCTTTAGCGCTCCTCCACCCCAAGGAAAGGGAATATAAAATTCAAAACGCGATAAGCGCGGCGGAATATCTGAACCTCTTAGAAGGGTTTCTCAAGACAGATCCGGGATACGCTATCCGAAATTTGGGAATCATTTCAAAGATGACATCCAAAAATGAAGAGGGAGGCTGGCCATCCAACCCAGACAATTTTTCTCGCCGCGCCGAAATACTTACCGCTGCTTTTCGCGCATCTTCACCGTCCGCCTTCTTAAATATCGATCCCTCGCACTTTCTTCATTACACGAAAGCGATGGGAATCGATCCGGCACCTTACGCCGAGAAGCTGGGAGCCGCCCTAAGAGCTCGTTGGGGTCCAGAACAAACGATTTTGAAACGCGTCAATATCTTTTCGATACGGGGACTGATGTCCACCTACGCAGATCTACCCGAACTTCGTCCTTTGCTACTTCCTATTATAGAAGACACCTTACGTCTCTATCATCTGTCCTTGACCGATCCGACCGCATTTCATCAGGAAGTCGATAGAGCGCGAATCGCAGCAATAGCAAAGCTTCACGAAGAAGGTAATACGGAAGCTCAGATCAAGGACGCCACGAAATACTGGTCCGAGAGGTCACATAGGGAGTCCATTTCGACGATTGGCGAACACCTTTTCAGAGAGTTACTCGAAAATAGGGACTTTAAAGCCGAAGTCCCCTCATTTTCTCATCTTCAAACGTATTGGCACGATCAGCTGCCCTCACAGATAGCGAATATTTTGACTCTGACCTCCGACGAGTTTCGACATCTTCTAGTCAGCACTTTGCAGGAGTGGGATAGTATCCGAGCCCCCGGCAGGGATGAAGTCATAAAGAGCGCTCGGGTAGGACAAGTCTCCTCTCAAGATTCTGCCGTCCTTGAATTAGCATTTCTCGAACTCGACAAGCATCCCGAACTAGCGGCACGGTTAGCGAAATCCCGCAAAATGGTACTTCGCGATCTCTTTCGCTCTGACAAGCCCATTGGAACCTCAGCGTCCTCAATTCGGTTGCTTCGTCTTTTGTTTCCCGATGCGACCGAGCGACAGGCACTGCTGAAGGAAGGTCTCGAGGGGGATTTTGCCCATTTTCGATTGAGCGATTTTCGCGCCGTTTTTGGAAACGAGCTCACACTAGAAAACATCGCGGCTTTGCAAGTTTCTTCCGATCGAAAGCTAGAACTCATTGAGCATTTTAAGATTGGGCGTCTATTTCGAGATGAGGACTCTAGGCATCTGCGGCGAATTCACAACGATGCGGCAAAAGAACTATTAAACAAGGAGTCTAGCTTCAGCCAATACATAAATAAGGTGGCTCGTTTGAATGAACTTCTCCCGGCCCATTTTACCGCGGAAAACGTACAATTTGATAAAGAGGTGGAAGAGACTGCGAATGCCTACCGAGCCTCTCTAAACGCTCTGCCCAGCGAAGAACGATACGACAAGTTAAAAGATGCCGTGTTTGGTTTTCACCGTCCACCGGGCGCCAAAGGCCGCGGCAGGATAGACGCCGAGGACGTTGGGGAAGCCGTCAGAGGAGGTACGTATTTAAGAAGAGGCATTCAAGAACAAATGGAACAGCAACTCGAGGAGTCTGTAGATCCTCAGGATATTCGACGGAAA
>JBBQIT010000397.1:0-4463 GCA_038325205.1 Bdellovibrionota bacterium | reverse complement strand
CAGCGGATGCCGATAAATGCTCCTCAGCTTGAGAACCTGAGAGGGATCAGATTAAACAAAACTCTCAACCAAATCGACTCCGCGATGGAGACTTTGGTGCACTAAATTAAACCCGGACACGGTTTTTCTTGCGCGACCGCGGCATGAGCCAAACTAGAGGAGGCAGTCTTTGCCCAACTCAGCTTTGATCGCTTTCAACTGCTTTCTGAAGTCCTCATCAGCGATCCACTCAGAATCGATCGGATGTGGGTTCATCTGAATCGAGCGACAGAGCACACTGGCGCGATATTCCTTGGTCGCCAACTGTGCCGCGTCGGCATAGGCGTCATGGGGAAGCTTTGAAATCAAGTCGTCCAATTTGTCGTGGTAGACGGGAGTGCGATCTAATTCGGGATCGCGCGCCAGAGGGTACGAAGCGACAAACTTCAGATCTCGGTGGCGAGCCATTTCTAGTACCGCGTTGCCGTCATTGCAGACTCCTAAGATTCCGTAGCCATCGGCAGGGCGGTGTCCGCGCTCCGCGCGATTTCTTAAAAGATACATCGTGGCATAGTCTGCGGTTTTCAAAATACGGGGAAAATCAGACTTCCTCTGCTCATTGAGCGCTTCTTCGGCCCGTTCCCCAGTCCAGTCCGGACGGTGATCGGTAACCGGATGAAAACCGGCGCCGCTAATACCTAAGTAAAAGGCTACTCGTGCATTAACCACTGGTCCCCAGATTCGAAATTCATGCTGACTATGCCCCATCGGAACGGCGTACTCTTGGCCTGCGATGGAATATCCGGTTTTCATCCAGACAGGAATCCTGGCATCCGTAGTTCCATCAATCATCATGGCGAGGAAGTTTGCGATCATTCGGCCGTCTCGCATCGCGATATGATGAGTGGGCGCCAAGTAATCGAACACGTCTCGTGGAGAACGCATTACGACTTCCCCAGCTTCAGTTTTAGCCGTTACATATGAGCCGTCGGGTCTATCGCCATTCGCTGCGAGAGAAGTGAGAATATTTCCCAGAGAATTGCTTTGGCAAAGTTGTGTGATCGAAAGACGGTCATCGGTGAAATGTCCGTAACTGAAATTGGGAAGATTCGGGCTCAAGGGAGCTGGTTTTTTGTCTCGATCGATTTCGCACTTTTTAAGAAGTTCTGCGAGATCCCCGCGAATGATCGGATCCTCAATGGGTTTTGCGTTTGCCACAAGATCTAGCGCCGGTCGCAGTTTTGAAAATTCATAGAGAGGAGGCAAGGGCGGAAACCGTTTTAGTGCTTGGGGATCGCTCGCTGCATTTCTGAGAGCCAGCAATAGCTTTTCTTGGAGCGCTGGATCGGGAACCAGCTTGGAGAGCTCTTTTTTAACTCCCGCGCGAAGCGCCGCCAACTTTTCATCGGTTTTAAGACGTTTCGCAATTTCCGGTAGCTTCATTTCCGGGCGGCGACAGGTCCCCGTGCAAAGATAACTAAAGACCAGCTCGGGATCGGCTGGGTTTTTCTCTTTGATCTCTATAGATCCTAAAACTCGATAGATTCCAGCCGGCACTTCTTTGGTGATGGTAGCGGACCCTTTTTCCGTAGCAGTGGCTTCGGCGAACTTCGGCCCCTTTCCGGGGGCGATCTTGTCCGCTGCACTTGCCGTGGCGAAAGGCCCTTCGATTGTTAAGTGGGTTAGCGCGCCATTGGCGGTCGAAAGGTGGGTTAATTTCGCTCCCCAAGTGACTTTGGCGGGGCCAAAAACCTGCGTCCGGAACGCGGGGAGCAACGTCTGCTGGACCTCAACAATAGGAGCTCCCCGGTCTCCTTCATTAAGAGGGCCGACTTCCACCCACTGGATCGGGGTAGCAGCCGTAGCTACCGTTCCGGCCATTAGACATCCAAAAGCTAATTTTAGTATTGTAAATTCAGATACTTGGACACGAAGTGAACTAACGCAACGCATAAAACCTCCAAGAAAGGAATCCGACAATACGGAAATACCCCTGCTCGGGTCAAGGGCCGTGATAGCCCTTAGTCTATTGCGTCAATGGCGGGGTGAGCGTAACTTGACCGTGGAAGTGGCGGGATGGACGTTGCCGAAAACATAAAACAACAGCTCAGAGAGGAGATTGAAAAAAGCCTAGGGTTTTTCCCGGCTCTTTTTAGTCCTGCTCTAGACACGCCCCCCGTATTGCAGAACCTGTGGGAGCAGACCCAATCGGGATATTTGAGCAACCCGCTTCCGACTATCCTTAAAGAGAGACTTTTTTCCTGTATTACTGCGATTGTGGGAGTGCCCCATCGGTTGGCCCCGAGCATCCCCGAAATTGCTTTTGAGACTGACGGAGTTCCTGATTACTATCGAATGCCGCTGGCCGATCTGGAAGCCTATATCGTGGGCGCGGGAGATCCCACTGTCCTAAAAGACCTTGAGAACGAAGACTGTCAGCGCGCTTTTGTGGCTGCTGGGATCATGATCTTCTTCAAAGAACCCGGCTATCAAAGCTGTCGCCTTTTATTGCGAAGAAACCTGTTACCTTCTACCTACGACGCTTTTGTAGATTTGCTTTCCTACCTAAAGACATGTGCTTTGTGGATTTTAAGCCAGCCGAAATTTTTTGAAATGAATGGAGTAGGTCGCCTAGCCCTAGCTTCTGAAAACCCTATAGTAGGTAATTACTGGGGGACTTCGATTCGCCAGCAGACGTCAAACGCTCTCGACGGCAGGCGAATTCAGCAAACTCATCGCGTATTTTCGGAAAGTTCGCTGGCCCATAATTTAGCCAACAGTAATGTGGATGGCATCTTGGGATACGACAGAGATTTCAGATTTGTTTTTTGGAATCCAGCGATGGAACGATTTACCGGAATTTCTAAACGGCAAGCGCTAGGTAAGAGATGTCTGAACGTGCTTCCCTGTCTTTGTGAACCTAGTGACGTTCTTAAGAAGGTACTCGAAGGAAGGCACTTACGAACTTCGAATGTTAAATACACTCATCCTAAAAGCGGAAAGACGACGTATTTTGAAATTCATCACTCGCCCTTAGTAGAAGGAACTGAAATTTCGGGTGGGCTGGCTACTTTAATCGATATTACAGAAAAACGACGAGCGGAAGAAGCGTTGCAGGAATCTCAAAAGCGATTCCAAACCCTTTTTACCGGAGCTTCCGATATCTTTTTTACTGGTGCTATCGACGGAACTCTCCTAAGTCTTAACCCTGCTTTCGCGAAAGTGACCGGTTACAAAACTGAAGACTGGATTGGTAAACATTTTCTTCCGCTGGTCTTCGAAGACGACGTCGAAATTGCCGCTACCTTGTTCAGTAGACTTCTAGGTGGCGAATCCATTCCGGCAACGGAAGTGCGATGCAAAGATAGTTCAGGCGAATTTATAGTTTTAGAGGTTACCGGATTTCCTGAACTGTCCGAGGGAACCGTTGTCGGAATTTTCGGCGTCGCTCGCGATATCACCGCTAGGAAGCGAGACGAGGCGGAAAAGGAGCGGCTTCTCAAAGAGCAAGAGGCCGGTAAGCAGGCGCGTAATAGCGAGATTTCCTACCGTCAGCTGGCTGAAGCGATTCCCCAAATTGTATGGGCCGCAAATAGCGAAGGTAACATCGATTACGGAAGCACTCACTGGCACGCTTACACGGGATGGCCCACGGCTAAGGGTTTTGGCGACGGTTGGGCAAAAGCGGTTCACCCCGATGATTTTCTAATGGCAGTCGAAAATTGGCACCAAGCCCAAAAAGAGGGGCGACTCTTAGATATTAAATACCGATTGCGACGTCACGACGGAATGTACCGCTGGCATTTGGTCCGGGGGTCGCCCCTTCGCGACGACGCCGGAAACATCATAAGATGGTTCGGTACCTTGACCGATATTGACGATCAAATTCGCATTCAACAGGCGCTTGAAGAGGGGGAAGAGCGGTTCCGTCAGGTCATGGATCAGTTGAAGAAGAGCGAAGCGAAGTATCGGCTTTTAGCGCGTGCGACCAATGACTGTGTTTGGGACTGGGACCTGAAGACGAATCAGGTTGAACGAAACATGGCCGTTCAAACTATTTTTGGTTATTCCCCCGATGAGGTAGATCGAAATATTAATTGGTGGCACGACAACATTCATCCAGACGACAGAACACGTGTCATCGAAAGTGTTCATACCTCTATCCAAACCTGCGCCCATCATTGGGTGGAGGAGTACCGTTATTTGAAGAAAGACGGGATGTATGCCCGTGTCGTTGATAGGGGCTACATCGTTCACGATGATGCCGGCACTCCCGTTCGCATGATTGGCTCCATGGTGGATGTGAGCGATCATCGACGAGCTGAAGAGGAACTTCGTCGATTTAAGTTTATTAGCGATAGCGCTAACGATGCCCATTTCTTGTATGCCCATGGAGGAAAGTTCTTATACGTAAATCGAGTCGCTTGTGAGCGCCTTGGCTACGCCGAGACAGAACTTTCGAAGCTTAGCTTTAGTGACATTCA
>JBBQIT010000396.1:0-4469 GCA_038325205.1 Bdellovibrionota bacterium | reverse complement strand
CTCGCGTCAGAGCTGTACAGGTACGCGTGTCCCCAAGGGTCAATCATTGGCTCTTGTTTGAGCTCGGCGGGAAAGATCCCTTCCAAAGTTTTGGGTAAAGCGTTGTGGTCGACCTGGTATTGCCGAATTTTGTCGGCAATTTCGTCCACCTGGTCGTTAATCTCGGCCTGCTCCCGAAAGGGGTACATCACAGGAGCAAAAATCCCTAACCAGCCACAAAACCCAAAGACGCCTACGATCGTGAAGAGGCCCGTACGGTAACGCCCGGGGCCAGTCGATTTTAAAAGACGGCTCCGCCACGAATCCGAAAGATGCTGAGAGCCTGGGAGATCTTCCGGCGATTGAGGGGTTCGCTGACCTCGATAAGCCTCCATCGCGGCTAAAAAGGCAGCCAACGGCAGGAACCAGCGAGCCTCAGAAATGAGGGTTAACAGGGAAAAAGCTGCAAAAAGGGCGGCTCCTCGGCGGTAGTGCTTTTGGAAGACTTGCCCTAGCCCTGGGAGGCATAAACTCAGCAAAAAGGCCTGTCGCCGCGACCTCTCCAAAGGAGTCGCGCCGTTGAAACGGCTTGAGAGGCTTCGGTCAGATTTTTTGTCCATTTTACCCACGTAATTTCCGAGAATTATCTCACAAATCTCGAATCTTGTAATTCAGCCCCGGATTGGGTACTAAATGAGCCTCTAATGGAAGCCAAAACTCATAAAGCCATCGCTCTTTTGTCCGGTGGACTGGACAGCATGCTAGCCGCAAAGATCGTAAAAGATGCCGGCATCGAGGTGCTAGGGCTCCATCTTTTTTCCCCTTTCGGCTGCCGCGACGAAGTCCAAAAGGCAGCAAAGGCTTTGGATATTAAGCTCCTGGTGAAAGACAAGGGCGAGGCCTACCTCGAACTCGTCGGAAATCCTAAGTACGGGTACGGCAAAGCCATGAATCCGTGCATCGACTGCCGCATCTATATGTTCCAGATGGCTGAAGTCGTAATGGAGCAAGAAGGTGCTGAATTTATCGTTACGGGTGAAGTTCTGGGGCAAAGGCCCATGTCCCAACAGCGAACTTCCATGGAATTGATCGATCGCAAAAGCGGAATTGAAGATCGTATTCTAAGGCCGCTCTCGGCCCACCACTTTGAGCCGACGCTCCCTGAGCGCGAAGGTTGGATTAAACGCGAGGATCTTTTTGCCATTAGCGGTCGCCAACGCAAGGAACAGCTGGCCTTGGTAGAAAAATACGGAATCACCGAATATTCTGCTCCGGGTGGCGGATGTCTGCTCACCGAGACGAGCTTTGCGGGACGACTCAAAGATTTTTACAAGCACGAACACCATACCAATAGTGACGAGCGAAGAGTGCATAGCGAATTGCTTCGTTTTGGGCGGCATTTCCGGATCTCCGATAAGACCAAAGTGATTGTCGCCAGAGATGAAAAAGAAAACGAGGAATTGGAAAGTCGTTGGACCCAAGCCAATGCAGCCTTTTTCTTTCCGGTCGCGCATAACGGCCCCAGTGCGGTGCTGCTTGGCGATTGCGGAGAACCAGAGAAGAATCTGGTGGGCGAACTGATTGCTCGCTACAGCAAGGGTAAGGGCAAAGAGGGAAACGAAACCGAGATTCGTTTTGAGTCCAAAGGTGGCTCGGGAACGTATCTTGCGGCCCGTCCTATCTCGGACGAAAGACTTGAGGAGTATCGCTTATGAACCAAGATCTTATGAAAGTGATTATTGCTCTTGATTACGAATATCCCGAACAGGCGTTTCGCTTAGTAGACGAAATCGGCGAAGTCATCGAGTGGTTCAAAGTCGGCCCTATGCTCTTCACTCGCTCGGGTGACGAAATCATTGATTTTCTCCATCGAAAAAATAAAAAGATTTTCTTAGATTTGAAGCTTCACGACACCCCACAGGTCGTAGGCAACACCATTAAGCAGATTGCCGACATGGGCGTGCAGCTTACGACGGTACATTGCTTAGGCGGACGCCCGATGCTCGAAGCTGCAGGCACTCATTGCCGAGGAAGTCAGTTAAAGCTTCTGGGAGTGACTTTGCTTACGAGCCAAACTTCGGCCGATTTGGGAAGTGAGCGATCAGATTCAGCTTTTGTAACCGACCTCGTGAAGGTTGCCGTCGATACCCGATTAGCGGGAATCATCTGCTCCCCTCACGAGCTGGGCGAAGTTCGTAAACACGTTTTACCCGGTTTTATGCTCGTCACTCCAGGGATTAGACTTCCCAAAGAAGAAGTCTTTGAAGACGACCAACAGCGATTCGCATCTCCCACACAAGCAATGGAGTGGGGTGCCGATTACTTAGTCATAGGACGACCTATTACCCAAGCCCGTGAACCCCGAGAAGTCATCCAACGGTTGTTCCCGCAATGAACCGACATCAACAAAATAATCCCGGGCGGCCGCAGTCCGCAAAAGAGTCTCTCGAAACGAATTCTTTAAGCGCCGTCGAACATATCCTTAGCCATCGGCCGGACCGATTAAAACGAATCTCAGTTTCCGCGACGGTAGAACAAAAGAATACCCGGATAGCCGCTATCTGCGCCCAAGCCAAACAGGCCGGAGTTCAGGTCGACAGGTCTTCGACGGGTGGAGAGTCCATCAAGGCCACTATCTCCCCTTTTGAGTATTCGAATTTAAAAGACATGATTGAGAAGCTCGCCGACAAACCCCGAGCCGTTCTCATCGCTTTGGACCATTTGCAAGATCCCCAAAATTTCGGAGCTTTAGCAAGAACTGCCGAAGCTTTGGGAGCCGATGGCATTTTAATTCCCAAAGATCGTGGCGTGACCGTCACTTCTGGCGTCTACAACGCTTCGGTGGGGGCCGTTGAGACACTACCCATCGTCATGGTGACCAATATCGGGGAAGCCATTCGAAAGTTAAAAGACGAAAGATTTTGGATTGTAGGAACCGCGATAGGAAAAGACGCCAAACCTCCGTGGGAGGCCCCGGATTTTGAGCGGGTCGTAATCGTTTTAGGCACGGAATTAGAAGGAATCAGCCCTGGAATTGAAAAGCTTTGCGATTGGCAGGTCGAAATTCCATTGAAGGGCATGGTTCAGTCGTTAAATGTAAGCGTCGCCGGCGCCCTTTTGATGTACCATTTTTGTGGAACCGGCCGACCTTCGGAAAAAACCGCAAATAACCCTGCAAGTTCGTGAATTTCCAGTTGCCACCGAGGGGATTTCTCAATAGCTTTAGCCGATTATGCTGGCGTAGCTCAGTGGTAGAGCAGCTGATTTGTAATCAGCAGGTCGCAGGTTCAACCCCCGTCGCCAGCTAATATTGAAATTCTGTGGAGAGGTACCCGAGTGGTCAAAGGGATCAGACTGTAAATCTGACGGCTCTGCCTTCGAAGGTTCGAATCCTTCCCTCTCCAAATTTCCGCCTGCCAAGACTCTCTTCAGCCGAATGATGATGCGCATGGTGATTGTGGCAAAGTAACGTAAGATTGTCCGCGGTATTCAGCCCTCCGCGCGATACCTCCCTCATGTGATGAAACTGCAGCCATCGTTTCTGCACACACCTTCTTCCATCGCCACCTAGATACCCACACTGCCACCCCATCCGCTTCACCACTTGATGCTTAACCGAGTTACGAATCGCATGCCGCCCCGGTTTTACGTGTCCTAGGAAACTAACTTTTCTAGACTTTGTTGCTCTCTCCTCCGGATCCAATTTCTCTCGGCAAAGCTTAGCCATATAAGCGATAACTTCATCAAGGCTAGGCTGCCTCTTAAACTTCTGGGCGAGTATCTCCCTTATGACTTTGATATCGCCTTCCGTTTCCCTGGTAACCGTAACTTTCAGCTCTGAAGCGTTCGCATAGGCCTTGGGATTAACCAGGTTCACTTCACGTTCCAAGTCGCTTTGTTTAAGCGTCTTCGCCTTCTCAATCCATTCGTTCTTATTCTCCGGAGTAATCACCGTCACAATTCTTCTCGCCTGCGACAGAGTGAGTTCGCCTTGCTGAATCGCCTGATTAATCTCTGGAACTTCATCCGACTTCTCCGCGACACTCTTGAAGTAATAACTCTGCGCCCGACTCAACTTAAGCCTTTGCTCGCAATACTCAAAAATGCCTGAGTAATTCAATTCAGCAAAGACCCGCTTCTTTCGCATCTCGATCAACACTTCCAAAAGCTCTGCTTCTGTTTGCAAATACCGTTTTGCCAATCCTGTTGCCCTCTCATCTAATTGTTTTGTTTCATTCATGAGTAAATTCATAACACGGATTTTTGAGAGCTATTTTTTTGCGTTTTATTGGCCTACAGCGCTTTTCAATGAGTACTTACCGGACTCAAAGCATTTCATTTCTACGAAGGCCACTACGGATCGTTCTTCACGCAATAACCCAATAAAAAATCCCATTCGAAGGAAAGCCTTCGGTTATTCGATTTCCAGGAAATAATGCGTCAAGTAAAAAGGAAAATATGTCCTGTAACAGGGATAAGGTCACCCCTTT
>JBBQIT010000395.1:0-4487 GCA_038325205.1 Bdellovibrionota bacterium | reverse complement strand
CGAGCAGCGTGAGTGTCATGCGACGATTTCAACTAGAAAAAAACTTGCGCCTCCAATCGTCTTTTAGCGTTTGAAAGCTTACCGTCTTTCCCACGAAATACTTTACGAGCTTTCCTCCGAACTCTTGTCCGAACAACCGGTCGGATTGCTTATTCTCAACGACTAAAATTTGAAGTTTTTTTACCGGAAATTGTCCGTAGTACTGAGAGACCGCGATCGCCGCTCTAGTAACACACTCCATGATTTGTTCATGGGAAGCAGCGAGAGGAGTACTCGGAAAGGAAACCGTGAGGTGTCCCTCGTGAATTACCAGAGAGGTACGTGCGGCATATGAGAAAGCCGGCAACAAGAGGAAGGCTAACCAATAGAGCTTCGGCATATATAGGCTATACGATACTTTATAATCTTTTAATTTCAAATACTTAGTTCTTTGTAGGTGAACCCCAAGCGCCGCTTCTGCTATATACCCTCCTACCAAAAAAGGCACTGAGGAGATCGCATTGCGGGTTGGTCTGGTCATATTTGTTGTAGCGCTGTTCGGACAATGGTCTCTCGCTGCGGAGCCTGTACGACAAACGAGCATCATTTCTGAAGGAGACTCCTTTGGAACCACCATCTCCATTGATACACCTTCCAGTTTTCTAATCGACAATGGTTTGGGAGCGACTCGAGTTTATGCCACCGATGAGAGCGAAGTCATTCGAGTGGGAGTCACTGAAATTAAATATGCTTCCGAGATAAAATTAGGCGTTGTGGGACTTGTTAACGGAAAGATAAAAATCGAAATCGTCTACCCGTTTAAAACACTGCCGTCGAAAGTTGGAGGCGGTGGGTTACTCGCTCACGATCCAGCCAATGGAATCAGGGTGCGCGAAGGATTCGTAAACCTTGGGGGTAACTATTCGACAACGATGCAAGATGCCCTAGCCACAGTTCGCAAGCCTGGCTTCGACATGGGGGGCATCTACGGTGAAGCAAGACTCGAAGTGGGCATTCCTCGGAAGATGCTGAATCACTTGGCAGTCTATTCCTCGGTAGGAGATATCGAGATCGAAAACTTTGATTCTCCGGATGCAATTGCGGATTTTCGAATTCTTAGCGTCTTGTCCGACCCTCCTTTCGGGAAGGTCACGATCCGAAACACGAGGGCCGAGCGAATTGTCAGAGAGCAACCCGTCCCCCTGACTTTAGATCGCTGTTCGGCGAGAATCCTTAATGAAGCTGATCTTACGACCGAAATGATCTTTACCGAGCTAGAAGAAGCGTCGGTGTTTTAAAAAAAATGCCGGCATCGCCTCGATGCCGACACCTGCGAAGGTCGAATGATGTAATCGTTCAGACTATTCGTTATCCGAGTTCTTTGGAGCAGCCTGCATGACATCGATGCGATTATGGAAATTCTCGGGCTCCAGTTGCGACAAGCAAACCGACGAGTAATGATCTAAAGCATTTTTCACAATACTCGCATGAGCGTCGGGAAGAACTACGGTACGGCACATATGAACTTCCGCGATCGTAATTTTGGACCGCGCTTTTCGAATGACGTAATCGGTATTCGGCGCATCCATACAACCTCCGTTAAGGTCGGGACGAGGAAGCGGCTCATTTTTAATCTTACTAATGTTACGTACGAGAAATGCTAACTCTTCCGCATGTAAGGTGTGACATTTGGCATCTTTTCCATCGCCTTTGAAATAAGAGACTTCCCCTTCTTTGGATACCTTGATTCCATGAGATAGATTAAGCGGAACAGGCGCAAAGCCCCCGTAAGTCATCTTAAGTGCAATATAATCTTTAGCGTCAGAAGGCGCCCGGAGCCCCTCCGCAAAACCGAACGACCCTACAAACGAAGCTAGGACCAACATAAATGTTCTCATCAACATACTCCCTGTAAATTGTGACCTTCAGTTGGTCAGTAACATCGGCCGGACCGAAGCGAAAGCCAACGAGAAATTGATTGTGTCCTGAGGCCAAACTCGCAATGATATAGCCTTGCCGGCCGCAAACCGGCTGTGGGAAAATAGACCCCTTAAGGAGACCCTATGTGCGCTGCTTGCGTGGAATATACCAAAGACAAACTGACGATCGATGAATTCGGCTCAGCCCTTCAGGAAATGACCCGAGAGGACAAGGCCCATGCCGATGCCGTGAATCAGCTCATCAGAGAATATTCAGGAAAGCCCGAACAGCTGAAAAAGGAACTTCAAAAACTCCCCGGTAAATCGTGAGCGAAGCCCCCGTAATTCAGTCGGGCCATTTAGCGGTCTCTGATGGCCATGAGCTTTATTATGAAGTTTGCGGAAATCCGAATGGAATTCCCGTCCTCTTTGTTCACGGCGGACCGGGAGCTAGTTTTTCCGAAGCGGATAAGGTCTTTTTCAATTTCGAAAAGTACAAAGTTGCTTTTATTGACCAAAGAGGCGCGGGACAAAGCAAACCCTTCGCCAGTCTTCACGCAAACACCACCAAACATTTGATCTCCGACTTTAACGTCTTTTTAGATCATCTAGGTTGGAAAAAAGTATTTCTCTTCGGCGGCTCATGGGGTTCCACCCTTTCGTTGGCCTATGCGATTCACAATCCCAAGCGAATCACTGGCCTTATGCTGAGAGGCATCTTCTTGGGAACGAAGGCCGAGTGCGATTTTTATTTAAAAGGCGGCGTTAAGCTTCAGTTCCCCGACGTATGGGAAAGATTTATTAGTCATGTCCCCAAGGCCCAACAAAAGGCTCCCGCGCCCTATTATCAAAAGATGATGGCTTCCAAAAAAGCGGAAGTCCGGGAGAAATATTCGTATGAGTGGGCCTACTATGAAGTCTCAATGGTTAAGCTCGCGATTACCGAAGAGCAGATTCAAGCGGCTTTGCAGCAATTCAGTTATCAATCGCTTTCGCCTTTAGAAGCCCATTACATTTTAAAACGCTGTTTTCTTCCCGAGGGGTTCCTCCTGAAGAACGCGAAGAAACTAGCCCATCTTCCGATTTCGATAGTTCATGGCCGCTATGATGCTATTTGCCCGACCTACTACGCCCATGCCTTACATGCGGCCTTTAAGAAAAAAAGCCGCTTGGCTATCGTAACCGCCGGCCATTCGTCGACAGACGAGGAAATCCTCAAAGTATTGATATCGGAAATGAAAAGATTCGAAACGGTCCTCTCCGTTTAAGGATAAAAGCCCCCAAAAATGACTCTAGATGTGGTAGTTCCTCCTTCTTATGTCACTAACCAGTTTTGACCAGCTTTCACTCTCTCCCGGCCTCGGAAAAGTCGTAGCCGAAATGGGCTATAAGAGCATGACCCCTATCCAAGCCATGAGCATTCCTAAGCTTTTGGAAGGTAAGGACGTCATCGGCCAGGCCGTCACGGGCAGTGGAAAGACCGCTGCTTTTGCGATTCCTCTTCTGGAGAAGATCGATACCAAGACCAGAAATCTGCAGGCTTTAGTCCTTTGCCCCACCCGTGAGCTCTGTGAACAGATAGCTCGCGAAGTTCGAAAACTGGGCCGTTATAAGAAGGATTTGCAGGTTCTGACGCTATCGGGAGGACACCCCGTCTATTTGCAATTGAAGTCACTGGAGCATGGAGCCCAGGTCGTGATTGGCACTCCCGGCAGAATCGTCGACCACTTAAAGCGAAAGACTTTGGATTTGAGCCATATCCAAACGATCGTCTTGGACGAAGCCGATCGGATGCTGGATATGGGATTCATTGATCACATCGAAGGCATCCTCAAAAGTACCCCGCCCGAGCGACAAACTTCTCTTTTTTCGGCGACTTTTCCGGAGACCATCGTAGGCCTGAGTAAACGATTTCAGAAAGACCCCCAACGAGTCACCGTTGAGGCGACGGCGACCCAAAGACCCGACATTGATCAGATCTATTTTCGTGCCCGCCACGATGTGAAGACGGACGCTTTAGTCGCTTTCTTAAGTTCAAAACCGTTGGAGTCGGTACTAGTTTTCTGCAACCTAAAAATCAAAGTCGACGAAGTGACTGAAGTTTTGAAAAAAGCCGGTTTCAGCGCCGATCGTCTGCACGGAGATTTGGACCAAGGACAACGAGAACGGGTCATGGCTAAGTTTCGCAATGCCAGCACTCGAGTACTAGTCGCCACCGATGTAGCTGCCCGAGGAATTGACGTCGTAGGACTTGATGCGGTCGTAAATTACGACATGCCTAGCGATCCGGAACAATACGTCCATCGTATCGGGAGAACGGGACGCGCCGGCGCCACTGGACTTGCTGTCTCTTTTATAACCAACATCGAAGGCCCCAAATTAGAGCGGATCCAAGAGTTCACGAAAAACAAACTTCGTTTAGTGGAAGTGGATTCGCTTCATTCCAAGACGGTTAAGTCCGCCGAACCAGTAGCAGCAATGAATACCCTATCTATTTCGGGCGGAAGAAAAGATAAACTTCGACCGGGTGATATCTTAGGGGCGCTTTGCGGTGACGCCGGCATCGCCGGCGACCAAGTCGGCAAGATT
>JBBQIT010000394.1:0-4542 GCA_038325205.1 Bdellovibrionota bacterium | reverse complement strand
AGACCGCTTTTCTAAGGAGAAGAGCTTCTTCTTCGTTAAGGACCTCGGATCCTCGAACGGTTTCACTAAGCGAGACTTGGCTGCAAAATCCGATAAAGAGAAAAACTATCGCAAGACTTGCTCTCATACATCGGCGTACATGCCCCTGCTAGTGTACCAGTATTCGGTGTGAATACGTTATCGGTTCTAAATCCAGACTCATTCCGAAGAAAAGAGCCCGCGGCTTGCCTCACCCTGGGCAGCTCCGCACTCTATTTAAAGCCCCAATCATATTGAGACGGGAAGACTTTGATGGGCTTGTCATTAATCCAGTTTTTTTGAAAATCGCTGTAATGCGCCGTTAGAATATGGCCAGATTGTCCGACTGGAGTTTGCCAAGTGCTGTTGGTGGGGTTTCCCATATCCCAAACCATGCGAATACCTGCGCCAAATTGGGGCTGTTCGACTCTGACGACTTCGCGGTGACCCCACATGGGAAACTCTTTTACTTTAAAGAGGTATCCTAGAATAGGAACTCGCGAGAGGGGATGTTGAGCAATCCAATAGTTTGAGTCCGGATATTTCGGTCTTCCACGATCTTTCGCCGTCACCGCGTCCAGAAGAGATTGGGCGAGGTCATTGTCCTCTAACCCAAAGACGCGAGAGCCATTCGGCTTTTCGATTACCGCTAGCATCCATGCGTTTTCTCGAAAGTAGCGATAGGAAATGTTTCTTTCCTCGGGTGGGAAAAATTTCTCTCTCACTCGAGAAAGTAAGCGATCCCGAAGCAGCTCTTCGGCGAGCAGCGCATCACTGAAAACCTCCGGCCCATGGGTGATAAATCCATCCCACTGACCCCATTTTTCGACGATACCTTTGGCTCCGTCGGTGTTGGACGTCGCATGAGTTACGATCCAATTGAGAAGTTCTTTATGGAAGCGACTGTAGGTGTCCCTCTGCAACCCCTCCATGTCCTCTCGTTGGTAGGAGGGGGAAGCCTCTAAAAACGTACGAATCCTTTCTTCGCGCAGAGGAGAGCTCGAATATTGGGGAAAAGGCGTCGGAAATATTATCTGGTTGGCGGTTTGAAGGTGCGCCGTAGCCTTAGGATTTTTATAATCAACGGGAAGATAGAGTCGGGGTCGGGTACTGACCGGCTCAAATCCGAGCCACTCGCCCTGACTCGCCGGCTGAATCCACATCCCAGTCGTCTTTCGTTTCGGCTGAAGTCCAGTCGCGCGGTACCCCATATTGCCGACGTTATCCATATAGATAACGTTCTGGGCGGGCACCTTCATATGATCTAGCGCTAGATTAAAAGTAGTCCAATCCATCGCTCGATTCAAAGCGAGGCTTGGGATGAAAAGGATGCCTGGCTTAAAGGCGATCCACTGACGCGAGTAATATTTGGAGTCGCCCTCGATATAACGCTGCAAAGGACCTCGAGAAGTAAATTTGGCTTCTCCTTCGACCTCAGCGGCCCCTTTTATCTTGATAGTAAAATGCTTCGTTTCGATAGGAAGCCAGCGCTTGCCATCCGCATATTTTCGTCCATCTTCAGAAATCTTTTCTTCAAGAAGATCGTCCACATCTTGCCAAAGATTGGTGAAGCCCCAAGACAAAAACCGGTTCCGGCCTAACACTACGCCGGGGAGTCCGGGCAATGAAGCCCCCACTATCCAGTCTTCTTTCGAGACTCTAAGCCGAATTTGATACCAGAGTTGGGGAACGGAGAAGGCGAGATGCGGATCGTTGGCCAAAAAGTAGTTACCGCCGCCTCGCCAAAGCCAATTATTGCTCCCGATTTCGACTTCCGGTCCATCGAGCTTTTCTAGTCGACTCATTCGCTCTTTTTCGGAAAGAGGTTTCAAGGGAAGTGATTTACTTAGAGGGAGCGAGGGAAACCCGTTTGCGATCTTCCCTATCATTGCCACATCCCAAGGATGTGCCTGCGGAAAGAGAAACTTTTGCCAATCGCTATCGAGGCGTTGATTCCATTTTGTCCTAAGAATGTCTTTTTCAAAAGAGGCCGTCAGATCTTCGGTCATCGCCAAGAGAATTAATAAGGTATCAACGCATGCCCATGGCTCGGGCTTGGTACCCAACAGGCGATATTCCACTCCGACACGCCTAGGGTGTTCCTCAATGAACCGGTTCACTCCTGCCGCATAGGATTCACAAATTCTCTTTTGATCTGAAGGAAGCTGCGCGACGGCCCTCTCGGCGACACCTTGCCAATCTTCACGACGACGTTTCGAATCCCACTTGATGGCTTCGGGCTTTGGCCCAAACCATTCGCTGAGTCTTCCGGCGGCCGACCGACGCATCAAATCCATTTGCCACAAGCGGTCCGAGGCGACTACATAGCCTTCGGCTTGGATAACCGAATCCCAATCCTTGCCTTCCAACGTCGGAATTCCGTCCGGATCGAAGGCGATTTTTGCCAAGGGGAAGCCATCCCAACTCAAAGCCTGCGAGCCAAACTGTCTGGCTCCAATAATCACTCCCGCCACCGAAACCAGTAGAATGACGCCGATAATTTTAATTGTGAGGCTAAGTCGTTTCATTTTCATTCCGCTTCTATTTGAGATTTAAGAGGCTTTTACCATTGTGCTGTTTCCTTCACAATTCCGTCATAGTCTTAATTTACTATAAAGAATACTGATTTGAGTCGATTTCGACGACCTGGCCTACCATCCCCGCGATACTTTATGGAGCCAGGAAAAATGGAAGGAAGATTTCTTCCGAAATTATTAGTTCTCGCCCTTGTGGCGACGCTCACGGCACAGGCTACGCCTTTGTCCGATAATCCCGACGCGTCGTTAATCTGGGAAGTATTTCACCCGGCGTGGCGCCCTGAAGCCGGATACTCCGAGCTGCGTGCCGTCGCTAACGACCCAGAACACCGATTAGAACCCGATTTTCGTATTCCTCCGCCACTCATCGATCGAGTCCTTTTTTGGGCTACGGTCTATTCCCAATTTACTAGCCGCATGCGCATCGTTCACGACCGAGATGACCCAAGGCTTCTGTACGGCTATTTAGATTTCAATCCGCTCTTTCGAAGCAAGTCTCCCGGAAGAGTGGAACTAAAACTCATTCCTTTAGAGAATGAAGTTAAAACAAAACTTTCGATGGCCCTTAGTGAAGCGGCTGGCGAATCTTCCATGTCGCCGTTAAGCCCCATGGATAAGGCTTTATTCCGACAATTTTTGGCCCAACGAGAGCACGGTGACCCGGCAAGCGTAAGGCCTTTGATTCAAAACATTCGCACGCAAAGCGGGCAGAGCGATATTTTTCAGACTGCACTCGAGCGCTCTCAAAACGTTCTTCCTTCGATCGAAGAGGTCTTTCAGCGCGAAGGGCTTCCCAAGGCCTTAGCTAAGATTCCTTTTGTGGAGTCTTCTTTCAATCCGAGCGCCCGCTCAAAAATTGGGGCGATGGGACTGTGGCAGTTTATTCCTTCGACAGCTAAAGAATTTATTCATAAAGATGACCGAAAGAAATGGGCGGACCCGCTTCATCAAACACGGGCCGCGGTGAAATTGCTCCGTGGCTATCGACGAGCTTTGCCTGATTGGGGAACGGCTGTCACTTCTTATAACTCAGGGATTGGTCGAGTTTCTAAGCTACTTCGAAAACACAGATTAAAGGGCGTAAATGATCTCGTCGCTCTAAAAGAAGAAGATGGCGGTCTTGGATTCGCAGGAAGAAATTTCTATGCGGAATTGCTTGCGGCGAACCTTGTCGAAGCTTACAAGACAGAACTCTTCTCTCCGCGAGCTTTAGCTCAGGAGCATCAAGCAATTTCGATGACGCGAGAGTTGTCCTTTGCTCCCACAGGAGTTTGCCGTTTACCTAAGCCAGCCTCAGTGGTGTACGGGGGAAGACTTCCTTCTTCGGAGGATGATAGCTTAGCTCCGGCAGCTATCGGAAACGACACTTGGGTTCAACAAAAGTTGAAAGACACGTCTTCGTGGCTGGGTGAGGCGTTTCGGCAAGTCAAAGGCAACGTCGACTAAAGGCTTACTTCGGCTGCAGTAACCAAAGCACTTCCGCACTACACACTAGGTCCTGAGCGGCGTCCTTCACGTCTACTTTAAGCGAAAATTCCGTGCGCTCCGTTATCACCCGCGGCTCTGTTTGGGCTTCGGCGACAAGAAGCCCCCGCCCCTTCTTCTTAAAGTCGATAGAAAATCGAACTGGGATGCCTTTAACCGTGTCTGGCAGGGTCGATAACACGCAAAGTCCTGAGGTCAGCTCGCACAAATTCATTAAGGCGACGGCGTGAACCGAATTGAGATGATTTCTTACCGAGGGGCGGTCTTTCATGCTCACTCGAATATTCCCCACCTCCCAAGATTCGATTTGGGCAGGAATGGTGGCTGAGTATCTAACGGTGTTGCGAAGCAATAAATGAAACCAAAGACGGTGGCCTGGAAGCTTAGATAACTTTTGCCAGCGATCGCGAATATTCAAGCGGTTACCTCAGAAGTCTTTTGGAACGAATCCAACACAATGATTCCAACGCCGATTACGATGCAAGAATCGGCGATATTAAAC
>JBBQIT010000393.1:0-4546 GCA_038325205.1 Bdellovibrionota bacterium | reverse complement strand
AGGGAGCGGTGTTCTTTCCCACAGGCTCCATAATCAATTGGCTCTGGGGGGAGACTTCGGGAAGTTGCTCGACTAAAAGTTTTCGTTGGGATTCTGTTGAACAGACATAGACATTCTGTTTTCCTACCAAAGGGGCAATGCGGCTGAACGTTTGCTGGATGAGACTTTGCTCGCCAAAAAAGTCTAGATATTGTTTCGGGCGGTCTTTCCGGCTGGAGGGCCAAAAGCGGGTACCACTGCCGCCTGCCATGATTACCGCTGCTAGAGACGTGTTTTTAGGAGCGCCCATAGTTGTCTTGGAGTCGCACGACGTCGTGTAGCTGGGGAGTAGAGACTTCAAAGAATCTACAGTCAGTTACCGCATTCATGCGGTGAAGGGTTCCGGGAGCTACGTGAAAGATGCTTCCCGGTTCCATACGAAGGGTCTTTAGATTATTTTGGTCGGGACCGGTTTGAAGATCGCAGCTTCCTGATTCCAGGAAGAGGGTCTCTTCTTTTTCCATGTGGTATTGGAGGCTCAGACTGTGTCCAGCCTTCACGAAAAGTACTTTCCCGACGTAGTCTTTGGTTTTTGCCCAAAGCAGTTCGTAACCCCAAGGCTTTTCAGTTTTTTCGGGAGTTCGAAGTCGGAAGGAATCAGCCGGCGGTGTCGGTTTTTCGGACAAGATAATGTTTAACCTCTCCCCGATTTTGTAATTTCCGTCCGCTGTCGTTAGCGCTTTGGTAATCGGGGTAGTAACCCAACCAGACGCGGTACCACGTATCTTTGTTCTCTCCCAGCTCTTTAGCAGAGAAATAGGCGTAAGGGAAACCGAGTTTTTTGAGGTTATCAACTCGCTCGGTCGCTTCCTTCTCGCTCGTGTAGCTGCCAATCTGAACCGAGAATTTACCGTTGCCAAAACTTTCTGGCATCTCAGTAGCGGAGAGCGTTCGTTTGGGCTCGGCTTCTAAAAGAGACTGAATCTTAGGGTCCTTTAAAATGTGGTCGGTGTCGCTCGCATGGTGGGGCTCTAAGAGGCTTCCGCTGAATTCGTCGTTGTCTTTAGTCTTTTGCGGAATCAACTTGAGCGGGCCTACATTGTCGTCATTATCCGCTACATGCATTTTGGCAGGTGCCGGCTTTTCTTTTGCGGCAGCAGTGGTTGCCGAACCGAAAGAGTTTCCGGAATTCACCGACGTGCCTGCTGAGCGGGTATCCTGCGTACTAGCAGTGAGTCTCTCGTGCGTCTTATTTTGCCCAACTAGGGGAGCGCCTATCTTCAAAGATAGCCCCTCATACTTTGCTTGCGCTAATCCTTTGCCCACCAAAATTCCTACGGTGAACATCAGAAGCGAAACAAAAACGAATAGGCTGAAAATGACGGCGATTTCTCTGTGATCAAAACGCAGCGTAGGTTGTCGGTTTGTCATTGTGGTATTAGAGTAGTGCTTTTATTTTAATAGATTACAGCACTTCCTGCAAACCAACTTATCTAAATCACAAGATATCGCTGACGCAATGCGACTATTTTAATGTTGCTGGCTACAAGAATCTCGCGTTCACCACAACTCCCATATTGAACGTTTCCCAGCGTAAATTGCCGGGGATGAGGTTCACGTACGGGTTGACGGTGATGGACTTTGCGATATTCCAGCGAATTCCAGGCTGGAAGTCGATGGGTAGATTCTTTAGGCCGCCGGAAGCACCGAATTGATGTCCCAATTGCAAAATGTCCGACCAGATCGTGACATCAAACTCTTTGCTGAGAGGATACCAAGCTAAGAGCGAGAAATAGACTTCGTAATCGTTACGAAAGCCTTTGCCGTTAGAGCCGTATTTCCAATAGCGGAAATAGCTGTAAGAGCCCACGGTCCATTTGGATCCGGGAACTTCATACAAAGTAATCTGGGACGCTCTGAATCCAGTTTGTACATCTTGAGAAGAAGCGACATCTCCGATGGGAGTGTAAAAGCGCACATCGGTGTGCATGCTTAGGCCACCCGTATCGAATAACTTCAAATCAATCAGTCCAAAATAGATAGGCTTGATCTGAAAGACGGCGTGCTGAAAGGGAACAAAGTTAAAGGGCATGCCGATGCCGGGCCGGATGCCGGGCGCAATTTGGTATCCCAATGTTAAAAGGTCATCGGCATTCTGCTTGGTGGTAAGCGGCTGACCCTTCACGTTCGTGGTGGTGGTCGCTGTAGGATTGGTGATTGGGGGGCCTGCGTAGTTTCCCCAGTACTTCATAACGATATTGTCTAAAAAGGCCGGCTTCGCACCTATCTCTTCGTAAAGAGATGGCGCCGCTTGACTCATCGCGCAAGCGATAGACAAAATAGTGATTGCATAAGATCTAAACTGAAAAAACTTCATTGCTCCCCCGTTCCCTTTGGACCGTATAGCGTGGCGATTCTACAAATGCAAAGAAACTCTACAGCTCCGATCCCCTTTATTTAATTCTTAATAAAACGATGGGATTACGCTGGGAAATATAGTGTCTTTTGGACCGAATCTTATTGACGAGTTGCACGCGGTTTCGGATCATCTCCCACATGTCTAACGGAATCTCGATTCTCAGTTCCGTCGCTCCCGAATTTAGCCAAATACTGACGTCTGATGCGCTTTCGTTTGTGGCAAAGCTTCAGCGATGTTTCGGAGATCAAAGAACCTCTCTGTTAAATCAGCGTCAAAAAGTGCAGGCTCAAATTGATAAGGGATGGCTTCCTGATTTTTTACCCGAAACCAAAGAGATTAGAGAGAGTGCTTGGAAAGTAGCGAAGCTTCCTTCTGATCTAGTAGATCGTCGAGTTGAGATTACGGGACCTGTCGAACGCAAAATGGTGATCAACGCGCTCAATTCGGGGGCGAAGGTTTTCATGGCTGATTTTGAAGATTCCCACGCGCCGACCTGGGCGGGAACCCTTCAAGGGCAGATCAATCTTCGAGATGCCGTGAATCGCACGATCTCGTTCCAAAGCCCTGAAGGGAAGGGCTACCGTCTGAATTCCGAAATCGCGACTCTGATGGTTCGGCCTCGCGGCTGGCATCTCATTGAAAAGCACGTGATGGTTGACGGCCAAGCGATGTCGGGCAGCTTGTTTGATTTCGGCCTTTTCTTTTTTCATAACGCCAAAGCGCAACTGGAACGAGGCACCGGTCCCTATTTCTATCTTCCTAAGATGGAAAGTCATCTCGAAGCGAGACTCTGGAATGATGTCTTCGTCATGGCGGAAACCGAATTAGGAATTAAGCCGGGAAGTATCAAAGCCACAGTGCTCATCGAAACGATCCTGGCTGCTTTTCAAATGGATGAAATTTTGTATGAGCTGCGCGATCATTCCGCAGGGTTAAATTGCGGCCGCTGGGATTACATCTTTAGCTTCATCAAAAAGTTTAGAAATCGAGAAGAGTTTATTCTTCCCGACAGGGCTTCGGTCACGATGCGAGATCATTTTCTAAAAAGTTATTGCGAACTCTTGGTGCAGACGTGTCACAAACGCGGCGTTCATGGTATGGGCGGCATGGCAGCCCAGATTCCGATTAAGAATGATGCGGCAGCGAATGAAAAGGCGATAGCCAAAGTCCGCGCCGACAAAGAACGTGAAGTAGGCTTGGGACATGACGGCACTTGGGTCGCCCACCCGGGGCTCGTTTCCGTAGCCAAAGAAGTCTTCGATAGGGAAATGAAGACTCCGAATCAGCTTGAGAAGCTTCGAGAAGACGTAAAAGTCGCGGCAAAAGATCTGCTTACTGTGCCCAAAGGGGCAATTACTGAAAGTGGATTGAGAAATAATATTAGTGTCGGTGTACAATATTTGGCGTCTTGGCTTTGCGGTAACGGGTGTGTCCCACTTTATAATTTGATGGAAGATGCTGCGACCGCGGAAATTTCCAGAGCTCAAATTTGGCAGTGGATCAGGCATCCGGGCGGAGTCTTGGACGATGGCCGCAGGGTCACGGTGGAACTTTTTCGTACTTATTTGAACGACGAGATGCTTCGCCTCAAAGGTGAATTTGGACAAGAACGGTTTACGGCGGGAAAATACCAACAGGCCGCAGAAATTTTTGATCGAATCTCTACGAGCAAGGAGTTCGTAGATTTTTTAACTTTACCGGCATACGAATACCTTCTCAATTAAGGGAGAAAAAATGGGTCAATTGAAAACGCCTTCCGAAATCACACATGAATGGGCAGAGAGTTCACGATGGAAAGGCGTGCGTCGCAATTACACAGCCGACGACGTGGCCCGATTAAGAGGTTCCATCCATATTGAACATTCCATCGCGCGCCGGGGAGCGGAAAAGCTTTGGGCATTATTAAATTCAGGTGAGTGTGTCGGCGCTTTGGGCGCCATTACCGGCAACCAAGCGGTACAGCAAGTCCAAGCAGGACTCAAAGCCATTTACCTAAGCGGCTGGCAAGTTGCCGCCGACAATAACGGTGCCGGTCACACCTATCCGGATCAAAGTTTGTATCCGGCCGATAGCGTTCCCTTAGTGGTAGCGCGTATCAACAAAGCTTTTCAAAGAGCCGATCAAATCCAAACCATGGAAAAGACGGGC
>JBBQIT010000392.1:0-4548 GCA_038325205.1 Bdellovibrionota bacterium | reverse complement strand
CGGAAATGTTGCGAGAGGATTTGGATGCGCTGGGACCCCAGAAAGTATCCGATGTAGAAGCTGCGCAACGCGAGATCGTAAAAATCGTACGTCGCCTCGAAGAAGAAGGGAAAGTAGTCATTGGAGTCGGAGAAGATACAGAAATTATTCCTTGAGGAGCCCGATCCCGAGACCGGTTTTCAAGGCCTCGTGCTGACTCCTTCAGACGAAGAGATGGCCACCACCGTGGAAGCGGTGGACTATTCGGCCACCTCACACAACGGATCCGACGGCTTTGGCTTGCCCGATGCCTTTTGGGGCTGGATGAGCGCTGATGCGGGTCTAAGACGGGAATTCGACAAGATGATCGATGCCCGGGTAGCAGAGCGTTTAGTTGAGAGATTTGAAACGCTAAAAGAGCAAATTAGCAAAGAAGCAGAGGCCGCGGGACTTCAAAAGGGTCTTGAGCAAAGCGCTCTTCAGGTTGCGGAAATGACGTCTAAGTTAGACAAAGTTTGTGAACAGGTGATTGCCGAAAAGACACAAGTTTTAAAAGCGCATGAACGAACTTGGATGAAGGCCTTTTCCCACCTGCTTCGAAGATTTTTGGTGCACCGAGTGGCTTTTGCTTCTGAGGAAATTGAACGTTGGTTGAACGAGAGCATCGGTGCCTTTGACTCGAATGGGAAGATTCAAATTCATGTCGCTTCTTCGGATTTCAAGCATCTCTCGGAAGCTTTAAAGTCACTCGACGGGAAGCGCTGGGAAATTATTCAAGATGGTACTTTGAAACCGGGTGAGCTGCACTGCGCCTGTGAAGATGGCGGAGTCTTATTCTCCTCCGAAACAGAATTGAAGAAATTGGACGAATGGATAGAGCGATTTTCAACTCGGGGAGACGTTAACGAATGAAAGGTCTCGCCGCATTTTGCTCTCACATAGACTCGCATCACTTTGTGAAGTTCTATGGGCGTGTCCAAAAAGTGCGGCGCGATTCCGTACGGACCTATATTCCCCACGCCAAAGTAGGTTCGATCTGCGAAATAGCATCGGCGCAAGGCAACATTCCGATCGAAATCGTTAGTCTTGATCCAGATGGTCATGTAGCGATGCCTCTGGATGATTTGGGCCCCATTCAACTCGGTGACCGGGTCACGCTAGCGGAAGAGTCCGCCACCGTTCCCGTGGGAGAAGCACTGCTGGGGCAAGTCGTAGATTCGATGTGTAGGCCTTACGAAGGTAACTTTGAGTTGCCCTTGCTGGAACGTGCGTCTCTATACGGGGTTAGTTCGAATCCCATGGAACGCGATCTCATTCGGGAAGCTCTCGACTTAGGAATTCGAAGCATCAACGCTTGCCTGACTTGTGGCAAAGGACAACGTCAGGGGATCTTTGCCGGGTCAGGCGTCGGAAAAAGCGTATTGATGGGTATGATGGCGCGCTACACGGCTGCCGATGTGGTGGTGATTGGTTTGATTGGAGAGCGTGGTCGTGAAGTAAAAGAATTTTTGGAAAACGAACTGGGACCCGAAGGCCGCAAAAAGAGCGTCGTGGTGGTCGAAACGGCCGATAAATCTCCCGTTCGAAGAGCTCGTGGCGCTTTCGTGGCGACGTCGATCGCAGAATATTTTAGAGCCCAGGGCAAGCATGTCCTTCTGCTCATGGACTCTCTTACTCGATTTGCTATGGCCCAAAGAGAAATTGGTATTGCAGCGGGAGAGCCGCCGACTACCAAAGGGTATACGCCTTCAGTGTTCTCGTCTCTCTCTAAGCTTTTGGAACGCGCTGGTAACTGGGGTGATAAAGGATCCATCACTGGCTTATATACGGTTTTAGTCGAAGGCGATGATCTTGAAGATCCGGTAGCTGATAGTGCGCGAGCTATTCTGGATGGTCATATTGTGCTTTCTAGAAAGCTAGCCAATCGAGGCCACTACCCGGCAATCGATATGCTTACCAGTATTAGCCGTTGCATGGATTCGGTAGTCGATAAGGACCAACTCAAAGCCGCTCGTACGTTGAAGGAGTTGATGGCCCGCTACCAAGAGAACGAAGATGCGATCCAGTACGGCATGTACGTGCGCGGAACAGATATGAATATCGACGAGTGTATTGAAAAAGAGCCTGTCATTTCTCGTTTCTTGCGTCAAGAACGCGACTTACGAACGCCATTTTCCGCCTCGGTTAGTGGGCTTGAATCCTTATTTGCACAGACATAGGTGAAGCTTGCGATTCCGCTTTCGACTGGAACGGGTGTTGGATTTTCAGCGGCTTAACGAGACCGTTAAGAAGATGGAAGTTGCTACCCTTGTCCGACAGCTCGAAGCCTTAGAAAAAGAAAAGGTAGTGCGCGAAGAGACGATTCGATCGGTGTTGGCAGAGTCTACGGTTCGCCTGGCGCAGAATGCTGACTGGATACCGTATCAGACGGCTAAGGTGGCCGCGGATGCCAGAGAGATTTCTCGGCTCGAGCATAAGATCGTTAAGGCTCATGAGGCCTTAGAAGACAAAAAGTTTGAATTGGGAAAGTTGGCGATGAAGCGAAAGGCAATTGAGAATCTTCGAGAGAAGAAAAAGTTTGCCTTTAGAGTCGATGAAACCCGTCGAGAACAAAAAAATAACGACGAGATGTATCGTCTGTTGAAGAAATCAGGAACCTAAGCACATGTGGCGACTCGTAACCATCATTATCACTAGTACGCTCCTAGTGACCTGTTGGTTGGGCTACGAGCTGGGCTTGGTCCTTCCGAACCAGGTTCAGGCAGCGGACAAGCCGGACAGTTTAGAGAGCTTGCAACAGTCGATCGAAGAAAAGCAAAGAGCTTTCGAGTCTCGTGAAGAGGCCTTAAGTCACCGGGAGCAGGTCCTCGTGGACAAAGAGAAGCTTCTTAATGCGCAGATCGATCGGTATGAAAAAGTGATTAGCGAATTGAGAAGCAGGGTTTCCGATTCTGACACCGCCAAAGAAGCGAAATTAGGATCGTTTCGCAAAGTCTATGAACAGATGGAGCCTAAGAAGTCGGCAAAAATATTAAATGAGATGGAGCTTGGGTTAGCTACCCAAATCATCAGTGGAATGATTGGAGCCCGTGCGGCCGAGATTCTTGGAATGATGGCCCCCGAGAGAGCTCGCTTACTCACCGAAAGAATTTTAGGAAATAGACGCGTTGTAAGTTCTTCCAGGCCAGGGGAAATCACCAAAGCTTCGGAAGATGAAGTAAAAGAAGGGAGCCAGCTGGCTCCCCAGAAGGGGGGTGAACCATGATATGCAAGCACCACAAATAACTGCAGCGGCACCCATGCCGCAGTTGCAGGCTCAAGACTCGCAAGACTCGAAAGCGCCTGAGACAGGGGTATTTAATTTCTTAGATTATCTTCTGGGCCTTCAGGACACCGATGTCGAGACGATGGTTGCCGGCGAAAAGGGAAAAGCAGAAGTAGTTGCCGATCCCGAAACCAAAGGCAAAAAAAGCAAAGACGAAGAGAATCTCACCGCATTGGGTTTACTCAGTGCCAAGCCGATTCCCACTCCCTTGAAATTACTCGTTCCCGTTAAGGGCGAAGTGCCAGAAGGGGATAAGCCGGGGAAAGGCGAAAAAGGGGGAATTTCTCCGAACGAGCTACTCGTTTCTCTCGATAAAAGTCGCAATCCTATCTCCAACGGGAAATCTACCGTTGAAGAATCGAAGTCTCAAGCGATCCCAGAACCGGTCGTAAACGAAGCGGTAGCGAAAGACAAAGCTCTTCAAAAGTACTCGCAAGTAGCGAATGCCACTCCCGAAGGGGAGAAAGGCGCGTTATCTAAAGCGGCTACCAAGTCGGCTGAATTGTTAACGCCCACCGTATCGGCTCAAGTTGCGACGGCTTCGAGTGAGAGCGTGAAGCACGAAGTGAAAGAAGAGAAAAAGAGCGATAGAAAAGACGGCGAGAAATTGTCGTCCTTGGAAGGCCTTATTCAGGCCGGACAAAGTCGCTCTGATCTCTCTGCCTCCGGCAACGGAGGAGTACACCATGCCGAAATGGTGGCGGCGGACAAAGCAACGGTTCCCGAACTCTTTAATCGGGTAAACACGTTGGTTCAGCAAGGTGGCGGGAAAATGACCGTCTCTTTGAATCCGCCTCATTTAGGGCAGGTGGAGGTTCAGGTTACGGCTCGTGGGAAGAATATAGAGATTGAGATGAAGTCCGAAAGTACTCATGCCAAATCTCTATTGGAAGCTCACGCGTCGGATCTGAGGCAGTCACTTCAGACTCATGATCTCGTGCTCTCGAAGATGGAGGTTAACGTGAATCGCGACTTCGTTCCGCATTCCGCTAAATTTGCGGGGATGATGAATCAAGATACATCCCAAAATTCTGGCGGCCAATTCGGCAATGAAGGGCAATCGCGATTCAATAAGTCGTTCCACGAGACTGCTACGGTTGCTAGAGGGAGTAATACTTTCGCCAGAACTGGCGGAGGAAATCCTTCTTCAGGTGACGGTAGAGTCGACTTAAGAATCTGAAAGGTGAACCTATGAGTGAGATCGGTAAGATTCCAGATCATTTGATGGCGCCACAAGCGCCACC
>JBBQIT010000391.1:0-4557 GCA_038325205.1 Bdellovibrionota bacterium | reverse complement strand
GAGTCCGTGATACGTCTGACGATCGGATTTCCAAAGAGCGTCCATGTCGTTTTTAATGCCCGACATATTCATTCGGTCGCCTTCCACCGTCACTGCTCCGCGACTCTTGGCAACGCTCCAAAATTCTTCATGCAAACGCTTTAGCGCGGCTTCGTCACCTTTCCCAGCAAGCTCAAGATCTTTTAAGCTTTCACTCGGCAAGTGTTCGAAGATTTCCTTTAGCTGGGAACCGCCCCAAGCCTTTCCTCTTTCCATCTGCATCCGTTCACGCACCAAATTGCGCGTGACTTCCAGCGGAGCAAAATTTCCGACGCGACCCACCCGTTCCTCAAAGGCCGGACCGGCGGAAGCGATTTTCGGAATTGTGAAGACGAAAAATGCGACGAAAAATGCGAATAGATATCGGGTTTGCATGACCAAATTATAGCATAGGTATTTTCGAACTCCGCTAATTTAGTAGACGGTTTGAGGTACGTTGGCTGGCGCTTTTGGAGGATGTTGTCGAAGTTTTTGATAGGCGGGCAGCAACATCTCGTAAGTAAGTAAAATGTTTCCTTCCAATTGCTGCTTCGCATAACTTGAAAAAGCCTCGGGATTAACGGAGGGATCTTTGAGAGCGGCCAAGTTTCCCATGGAATAAAGGTAAGCTTCGTCTCCCCAAATCTGTTTGATCGATTCCGCGTGAATGACGCGACCGCTAACCATGGCGGCCTGACCTAAAGGATTAGATGGATGAGACTCTCGCACCCACGCTAAAATATCCTTCCACGTGGGAGGTTCGCCTTTGGGGGGACGATAGGAGTCGAGGAAACGCCCGACAGCCGAGGGATCAGAAAGTCCATCAACATATCCGGCCGCATCCGCGATTTTTCGCAATTCGGGAGGTAAAGTTCCGCGATGGGTGGCGATATCCAACATTTGATCTAAGGGAGCTTCGGTGTATGTTTTTGGATCCCAAGTTACCAGTTCGGCTCTGAGCCGATGCACGTTCGATTGGTTTTTCGAGTTCGTTAAATCTTTTCGCAGAGCATCTTGAAGATCGTGGCGAATTCTTTGTTCCACGTACTTCGCCAAAGCCGGACCGTGCGCGACAAAAGTATCTTGAGGACGATAACTCTTATCTAACTTAAGCGCTTCCATGGATTCGTTAAGGCGCTCGGGCGTCGTTCCCATGTTTCGAGCCAAATCGCCCATGAGTTTTGCAGCTCCCCCGTTAGCATCTTTCTTCGCCTGCTCGCGAATTCCTTCGATCTTATATTGCGGCATTCCTGCGGTGAGCTGGGCCACTAATCGATCGCTCGTGGTTTTAACCTTTTCGGCTTCCTCTGTGGCTTTTATCCTAATCTTTTCGTAAACCGCATTGGAGTCTGAGGAACTGGCCTTCGAGAGCTGTTCGATATCGGAAGGCAGTCCGCGGTAGTTGCCATGCATCATGGCCATGGAGCCGAAAAAAAGATGCGCCGGAATTTCGCGAATCGCGTTGCGGGCCACTTCACTACGACAATCCAATTCTAAAAGTTGTTTCTGAAGCTGTGAAATTTTCCCTTGGTTACGTGCGGCTTCCGGAGCTTCTTGTTCTTGAAGTAGTTTATGCTCCAGTTCCCCGCGAGCTTTCCAACATTCGTAGACTGAGAATCCGGCGCTGAGAGTTTGGTTCACGCCGACCGAAGTGAAAAGACGAAGGAACCTATTAGGGATTAATGCTGCCGCTCGCTGATCCAGGCCCAGCATAAACACCATATTTTGGCCACCGTGGACTACCGATCGCACTCCCGCATCTTTGAAATCGAAATCGTAGCCATATGTTTTTGCCTTGATGTAATCTTTGCCAAATTCTTGAGCGCCGCTGAGGAGAAAAATGCTTCCCAAGCTGTGGGTGGTTTGATTATTAGCCAGAGCGGCAAGAGTTTGGCGGCTCCACAAGGGCGCACTGGCAGCGCCTTCCGCACCAAGGGCATTAGTTATCCAACCGGTACCAGCTTTTCCGCTGCGAGCCCAGGTTCCAAACCCGTGACCCAGTCCGCCGGCCGCGGCAAAAAGAGCGGACGATTGAATAACACTAGGACCAACATCCCGCCATCTAGACTGACTTGGCTTATATCCCAAAAAAGTGGGAGAGATATCTGCGTCCATCGTTTGCCCCATGATGGGAAGGACGGCTCCCATTTTTGCTCCGTGCACTATGGCGTAAGGCAAAGCCGCTCGCTCTACTCCGTTAATGAGCGTGGTGGCGGGTCCCGTTGGTATAAGCATGGTTCCGATAGCAAAAGCCATAGCGCCATCACGGTTCACCTGATCGGTGGCGATTCCCCACAACGTATTACGAAGATCCGTCTTAGTATGATGGGCGTAATCGAGAGCCTGATGCTGGGACACGACCGCTGCCGGCAAAGCCCCCGTATTTCCATCCAAGGCCACCGCGATATTTCCAAATTTACTAAGCGCTTCGGTATCATGGCGAATCTCGCTTAAATTATTTCCGAGGCTCTCTTGAAAGGGTCGGGTATTAAAGAACCATTGAAAGGTGTGATTATTGGCACTGATTAAGTTGTTAATATTTTTGGCGTGGGCTTCTGTCTTGGTATTTAAGCCCATGGCAATGGCGGACGCTTTAGATCGAGCGTCTTGCAGATCCGAAAATTTATAACTCAGCTCGCCGTTTTCCTCGACGGGTTCTACGGCTACTCCTAGAACGCCGTCTTTGTATATTTTATATTTGGTTTTGTCGTACCATTCGATCATCGACTGCCTGCCCTCGTCATTCCACTGGAAAATGAGAGCATCGTTCAAGCGATCCCACTGAGTTCGCTTCATCATCCCAGTCAAATCGCTGGAAGCCCCGTCCACTCCGGGCGAGGGAAGAAAAGAAGAAACGTCGATCAAAAGCTTTTTAAGCCGCTCAGTCGAAAATTCAGTTACGCCCTTTTGTTTCTCCATTAACTTTTTGACGTTTAGCGTACTGAAATCGAGGTCAGCCCCGTTCCAGGTGATTCCCCAATCGGCGAGTTCGCCTAAAATTACTTTCCGCTCGCTAATCCGAGTTTGCTCCGGAGTAAACGTCCCCTCGACAATTTTTTTGGCGTCCGCACCATTGACCTTGAATCCGAGATGGCAAGACTCTCCCTCGGTAGCATAGGCCGTCACGCGCTCGTCGGAGTCCGGACTTTTTCCGGCTTCCGCGATCGATTTTCCCAGCGCCTCTCCCCGATCTTTATAGTCGAAGTAGCGAGAAAGCAGGTTAGCATCTCTAGATTCGGTATCTGCGAGCAGTGAGGCTTTGTTATTGTGGACAAAATCCAAGAGGAACTCTTTTCGAGTTAACCCCTTAAATTTAACCTGGCCCATCAACTTCTCTCGAACCTTGGGCTCTTCTTCGCTCAGCGCTTTTTCTGAGGCGGTCCTACGGATCTCAAATTCGTTCTCTTGTCTCGCCAACTGGTCGACTTCATCTTGTTTCTCTTGAGCGTATATTTCCAGCATGTGAAGACTAACCAGATAGTCTTCCTTATCGGCAGGCGAGATCAACTTTGTGTTTCGCCATTCCGGTTTGGTTAAGAAAAGTTTGCGCTGTCGAAAATCGGAAAGCGTCACTTCTCGAGCATGGAGGGCATCACGTAGCTTGCGTCGCAAGACAGCCTCCTCCGCATCCAATTTAAGTAAAGCGTCTCGAGTTTTCTTTTCGAAAGCGTTCCACTCTTTCCTTTCTGGAGAATTTTCTAGACCGCTTATTCTGCTCTCCTCTTGCCGTTTCCAATCGGCAGAAGCCTTCTCACCCAAAGCAGTCAGGGCCAACCCGTCTGCACCGCAGGGGTTCCCATTGTCTTTTAAGGAGTCCACGAAATTGGCGCGGTCGTGATTGGCAAGCTCCACTACCCGATGAGAATCAGCTAGATCGGGAGCACTGGGGTGGTTTTTAATTTGCGGACTTTCCACGGCTTTATTCCACGCGGATTCAAATATCTCATGCTCCGACATTCCAGGTGCGCCATGAGCTTTCAGTACTGCCACTTGTTTTCGGAACTCAGGCACAAAGGTATCGCGAACAAACTTCTGATAGGGGAAGTCGCCCTGTGCCACCCGATCCAAAGCGGTCTGGTAGTCTTTTAAAGGTCTAGGATCTAAAACTTTGATCAGGTGAGCGGCAAACTTAGCATCCTCGTCACTCAATTTGTCTTCTTCGTTCTCGACTTTTGGTAGCTCGCCTTCTGCCACATGATAAGCCAACTCGTTCAGTCTTTCCGTGGCATGTGTCTCGGCCATTCGGCGAATTTCAGGATCGAGCGTCTCTTTTTTAAGGTCCAACGCTAACTTCCTCGCGGCTTCCTCCACGAGATGAGCGCGATACTTTGAGAACTCGCGGCTGGCAACATCGGCCCGCAATTCGGCTTCGACTTGGGTGGCATACTCCGGAAGTCGGGAGTTTTGTTCTTTTTGAAGTTGCGCTTGAAGCTCGTTAAAAGTCGCCGAAGGATTGGCCGCGAAAATTTTTGCTAATAATTGCGGAGCGAGATCGTGAACGATTCGCTGGCGGGCCAAGGCAGCTAGTTTTTCCTTGGC
>JBBQIT010000390.1:0-4594 GCA_038325205.1 Bdellovibrionota bacterium | reverse complement strand
CATCGCCAAACGCTGAAAGGGAGGGAACAAAAATTGTTTTCGTAGATCCAGCTCTTGTTTGTAAAAATCATCCGAACGATTTTGCGAAGCGGCTAAGAGAACCGGATGCTCGGGATTCAAGGTTTGAATCACCACTTCGCCGGCAATTTCCGCTCGCCCTGCTCTTCCTGAAACTTGAGTGATGATTTGAAACGTTCTTTCCTGAGCTCGAAAATCAGGAAGATTAAGGCTGGCATCGGCGAGCAAGACTCCTACTAGAGCGATTCCTGGAAAATCATGACCTTTGGCGATCATCTGGGTTCCAATCGCAATATCGACTTCTCGATGGGCAATGCGATTGAGCAGCGACTCTAGATCTTTTCTGTTCTTGATGGCACTTCGATCCATGCGAGCGATTCGGGCGTTGGGCAAAAGTTCAGTAAGCGTCTTTTCAACCTGCTCGGTTCCCACGCCAATACTTTCTAATGAGGTCCCCTCACAAGCTTCGCAGTTACTAGGAGGCGCCTTGTGAGCTCCACAATAATGGCATCTCAAGCTTGGGGGATTTCGATAATAAGTAAGAGCGACATCGCAATTTTTGCAGCGCCAAGTATGACCGCAATCATGACAAAAAAGAAAATGCGCGAAGCCCAGGCGATTCAAATAAAGAAGGACCTGCTGCTTGTCTCCCAAAACCTTTTTTATCTTTTCAAAAAGCGGAATGCTTAGCCATGGAGCTTCCGCAGAAACCAGCTGAGTGGTGTCTTTCAAATCGACGAAAGTCGTAGTAGGTAGCGCACGCTTTTGAACTCGTTCTTTCAAAGTGACGTATTGGTATCTGCCATTGAGGGTATTGGAATAGCTTTCCAAGGAAGGCGTTGCCGATCCTAAGACCACCTTCGCTTCTTCCATGCCGGCACGAACGATAGCAATGTCACGAGCATGGTAGCGCAAAGAGTCTTCTTGCTTAAACGAGCTCTCGTGTTCTTCGTCGACGACAACAAGTCCAAGATTTTTTACCGGAGCAAAAATGGCGGATCGAGCGCCCACTACCACTCTAGCAGTCCCGTGACGTAATCGCTCCCACTGGGCGAATCGTTCTCCTGGGGTGAGATCGCTATGCAAGATAGCCACCTGACCAGGGAATCTATCGGAGAATCGCCCTAGCAGCTGCGGCGTCAGCGCAATCTCAGGAACTAAGATGATAGCGCCTCTGCCTTCTTGAAGAACGCTATCAAGCACCTGCATATAAACTTCGGTCTTACCGCTACCGGTCACTCCGTGAAGCAAAACCGGGCGCTTGTCTGACTTGTCTAATATTTTTGCAACGGCAATTTTCTGCTCTTCCGTTAGATCATGGCGATTGGCAGAAACCGGGATCAAGCCTTCTACACAACGGCTTTCTTCTTTCGGCTTTCGCTTAGGAGCGGTCCATGACTGTTTAGGAATGGCGGCAGCGATCACTTCACCTAACGGATGACAATAGTACTCCGACACCCAGGTAAGAAACTTCAACATCTTCTCGTCAAAGAGAGGAGATGCAACGATGACCCCTTCGACAGATTTCAATTTGGATTGGTCGACGTCGGTCGTTTCTGGAAAGCCCAATACAAAAGCGTGAGTGGGCCGATTGCGGAAGGAGACTTTGACCAGACTTCCTAACGATAGCGTCTTTGCCGTTTCGGGATCGATTAGATAGTGAAACGAACGAGGAACTCGAACAGGTACGGCAACATCAATGATCATCGATAACTCAGCAAAGCTTTCAGAGCCGTCGCCACTTCAGCGCTCGGAGTTGCCGTGCGCGCAGAAGCTTTCCAAGAATTCTTGAATTCCGCGAGTTGTTTGTCCCTTAGATGGCGAACGGATTGGACCTCTGTAGTCACTAGGACATTGCCACCGGATTCGAACATCGCCTTCATGGGGAAAAACCCTTCGTTTTGACGGCGAACAAATTGCTCAAAGTTCCACGCCGTCACTACACCGCTTTGGCGCCATTCAAGCCGATCCAAGCCGTGAAGGGAACGATCAAAATAAACAATCTTCTGATTCCCCGCCTCGTCCGTACCCTGAACGCTAATCGCTATGCCCTGAGGCAAACGGCTCAGGAAGATATCGTCATGGCGCAAATAGTTCTCCTTCATGTTCCAAGTCTGCGGATCACCCTCTGGGGTAAATCCTGGCTTAAACTCGTACCATTGGTCCCTCCGGGTGAATTGCTCTTGAATCAGGGCATCCCGAAATACATCAGGGTTGTCGATTACAAAGTAACGCAGGAAGAGCGACGAGTGAGAAGGCATTCGCTCGTTTTTTCCAGTGAGATAGCCCTGGCCATCCCATCTGGCCACCTGCACTACGGGCTGTCCCACGGGTCGCCACATAAAGAGCGCTTGGCCTCGCTCAGCTACCAGCCTCTCTTCGATATCTACCGGCTCGCCGACTTTGAGATCCACGTGATGCTTGAAGAGAATTTCAATCGCAAGCCCTGGTTTTCGATAATCAAAGAGATCTTTAACCACCGCATTTAACGGAGGCATAAAACCAAAAACCAAGTTTGAGATGATACAGGCGAAAGCACATAGACGAAGTTTCATATTGTCCTTAGGTATTCACGCAATTTGGAAGCAAGCTCGGGACGAACCAATGCTGACTGGATTTGGGCCTTCAAATACGAAAGATGGTTGCCGATATCAAAGCGAAGCGCATCCACCAACATAGCGTTTAGTTTTCCGGCCTTGCAAAGCATGTCCATGCCGTCGGTGAGTTGAAGCTCTCCGCCAACCCCTGGCTTAACTTCCTTCAAACAATCAAATAGGACTGGCTCAAAAACATATCTCCCAATGATTGCGTAGGGACTGGGAGCGTCCTCAGGTTTTGGTTTTTCCACCGTGCGTTTAATAATAGCGGGCTTATTGGAAAGCTTTGCGCCCCCCACATCAATAATTCCGTATGAAGTGCTGTCTTCCTTGGGGATCTCAACGACGCCGACTACCGAACTTTTCAACGTTTGAGCGCCATCCACCAAGCGTTTCAATGCGGGAACAAAATCTGGCTTCGCATTCCAATCAGGATAGATTTCATCGCCCAGGCAAACAGCAAAACTCTCATTGCCCACGACATGACGGGCGCAATTGATGGCGTGGCCCAGTCCCAGCGGCTCCTTTTGGCGAACGGAAATCACCTCTACCAAATTACCGATGCGGTGGATCTTTTCTGCCAGAGCGTCTTTCCCCCGGCGTCTCAACCAATTCTCCAGATTCGGCGAAGGATCGAAATAGTCTTCTAGTACGGACTTTCCCTTAGAAGTAACGAATATCACCTGTTCAATGCCGGCCGAAATGACCTCTTCGACGATAAAATGGATCGTCGGGGTATCAATCACGGGCAGCAACTCTTTGGGGATTTCCTTCGTAAAAGGAAGTCCGCGCGTTCCTAGGCCCGCCACGGGAATGACGACTTTCTTAATGGGATTCATAGAAGTTTGTAATCTCCGGTTGAAGAGTAAACTCTATCGCAATTTCGGGCTCCTGGTAAGCCGCGCCTCAGGGGTCAGAGGTGTGGAGAATAGCACACTAATCCGCCCCTCCTCTGTGCGCTTTTTCACCCAACTCACAGACCTCTGATTCAGTGAGTCAACCCTTCCAGCAAGGATCTTAAGAACACTTGATCTATTGGTACATCTTTTGCTAGTAAGTCCTCCACGATGACTGTCGATTACCTCTCGTCGCCTGAAGGGTACCGAGTACAAAAGACGCTAGCAAAGCCGATTACCTTCCAAGGGGTCGGACTACACACGGGACGCCAAACGAAGGTTACGCTCGTTCCGGCGGAGCCGAATCATGGCATCGTCTTCCTGCGCACGGATTTGAAGATGGTTCCTAAGATCTTCGCGCATTATGAGGCTGTAGTAGCCACTTCTTTGGCTACAAGCCTTGGTTATGCCGATTTCCCGGAAGCTAGAATCAGCACCGTTGAGCATCTAATGTCGGCCATCTATGCCATGGGAATCACCAATCTGATGGTCGAAGTCGATGGCCCTGAGATCCCAATTTTAGATGGAAGCTCGCTCCCCTATTTGGAAGCGATGTCAGAGACAGGCGCCCAGTTGCAACCGTTCTCGACCCCGGTACTTAAAATCATCAAGCCGGTTCGCATCTATAAGAATGGGGCGGTTTGCGAGTTGTTACCACGCGAAAGGCTTCGCTTAACGACTTCGATCGATTTCGCACATCCTGCTATCGGTCTTCAAACTTACGCTCTGGAACTTACTCCACGTGCGTTTCACGACGAAATATCTTCGGCGCGCACTTTCGGTTTTTTAAAAGATTTAGATAAATTGAAACGACATGAACTCGCTCAAGGAGCTTCTCTCGACAATGTCTTGGCCTTCTCTGATACCGAGGTCTTGAATCCCGGCGGTATGCGATTCGCTGACGAATGCGTTCGTCACAAATTATTAGATGCGCTTGGAGACTTAGCGCTATGTGGGTCTTGGATCCTGGGTGAGATGGTTAGTTACCGAGGCGGCCACTCCATTCACTTAGCTTTACTCAAAGCCCTCAAAGACCATCCTACTCATTGGGAACTTCTCCCTGCGGAACCACTCTACACGCCC
>JBBQIT010000389.1:0-4601 GCA_038325205.1 Bdellovibrionota bacterium | reverse complement strand
GAGCTAGCGGATATATAGGGAAGGCCATCATTCCTCGACTCTTGGCCAAATTTCCCGAGGCGGAAATAACGGCACTTTCCCGGAGCGGGCAACCATCTAAGGACGGCCGAGTCATTGGAAAGCCGTGCGATCTCTTTTCTTTAAAATCGATTGAAGCCGCACTCCCCGCTGCCGTCGACTTGGCGTTGTACTTAGTCCATTCCATGGGACCTACGGCTCATCTCGATCAAGGCTCCTTCGCCGACTATGATCTTATTTTGGCCGACAACTTCGCTAGAGCTCTGAAAGCGACTGGCGTTCGGCATTTGATTTACTTAGGGGGGCTCATTCCCGAAACCGATCATCTATCGCTACACTTGCGAAGCCGATTGGAAGTAGAAGAAACGTTCGAAGCTTTCCAGTTTCCGACGACGGTATTTCGAGCGGCTCTTATTTTGGGGGAAGAAGGATCTTCCTCGCAAATCCTTTTGAAGTTGGTAAGGCGCCTGCCTGTCATGATCTGCCCTGCGTGGACGCAAACCCTAACAACTCCCGTTGATTTGGAGACGGTGCTGAGCTCCATTACTGAGGCGGCCTTGGTGGAGTCGTGCTTTAACCAGGTCTATGACTTAGCCGGTTGCAAGCCGCTAACCTATCTGAACATGATGAAACAAACGGCCGAGAGAATGGGGAAGAAACGTCTCTTTTTCAAAGTTCCCTTCTTTACGCCGACGCTCTCTCGTTTATGGGTGAGACTCATTACGAATACGCCCAAGAATCTGGTCTATCCTTTAATTGAATCTCTCGAGCACCCGATGGTAGCCCGAGAAACGCATCTTTTTTCCACGAAAAATGCTACTCGAGACTACTCGGAACTAATCGCTTCCGCGTCGGTAACGCCTCACTCCAAACAGTTCTTATTTCGATTTCGGCCACAGGGAAGGACGGTTCGCTCGGTACAACGGCTTCCGTTACCCGAGGGAAAGAACGCCCAGTGGATAAAAGAAATATACGTCCAATGGCTTCCTCGATTTCTTTCGCCTTTCATTCGAGTGAAGATAGACGGTCCTTTAATTGTTTTTTCCATCTTCGGTTCTGCGCTTACCTTGTTAGAGATCAAACTGAGTGAAGAGCGCAGCAACCCCGACCGTCAGTTGCTGTATGTAACCGGTGGCCTTCTCGCCGCCAAAGGGAGCAAAGGCCGCCTTGAGTTTAGGGTGGTCTTGAATCGACGATACACTTTGGCGGCGATCCACGAGTACACGCCCTCCCTGCCCTGGTACATCTACAAATACACCCAGGCGAGGCTCCATCTGCTCGTCATGAAAGCATTCAGTCGAAAGCTTAAGCACTCCTAGCGGCAAAATTACCGACCGCCGTGGACTTGCATTAGCTGTTGCAACGTCTGTATGCGCGTGCTCTTTTGGCCGGCACTTTGGCGAAGGGCGTCCGCTCTAGCGTGATGAGCAGCCCCAGCGCGAGCCCATGATTCCAAACTGGCTCGAGACGCGTTGGGTGCCTGCCCGGGAGATCGGTCGTAAGGTCCTGCGTACATATCCGCGTCAGCTGCTGATTTTTCAGCACCCTGAATTTCAGCCTGCAGTCTTTGAATTTCCGATCGGGCCGAAACGTGAAACTCTTTTTTCACCTGGGCGTATTGGGGAAGTCCCAAGCCCAATTGCAAATTCGCTTCCTGAGTCGCGGCTTCCGCGACCTCGGATGAAAGAGGAGATACCCAGTAAGCGTGCTGTGAAACTTTGGATTCAATCTCTGGCACCGACGACACCAAACGGGCAAGTTGCGGCACCGAGGCACCCCAACGAGAAGCCAATAATTTAGTTTCGACCTGGCCTTCCGGGGGCCGCTCCGACGTTTCCGCTAAAACAAAGGTTCTCGTGCAGAGGCATCTTCTTAAGTGTTTGTCTTGCGCCCCTGCGGAATAAACAAAAGACCCAATCCCGGGAAGACTGCTGCTTGGCTCTTGAGACATCCCGGACCGTGGAATTAACTCTTCTTTCCCCAAGTCCCACTCCACCGCGATTTGATTGAGCACAAGAACCACGTTCCATTGGTTTGAAACGTATCCCGCTTTCCCATCGATGGGGTAATTCGTCTGCCAGCGGTACCACGTAAGCACGTGATTCGTCGTTTTAGTGAACCAACGGGTCACATCAATAAAATAACGGGAGTTTAAAATTAGATCCACCGAGGCCGGCGCCCAACCTACCGGACACGCCGTATCTATCTTGTCCGCGGCAATAGGATCAGACATCATCCAAAATCGTTTGCTATCGAAATAAACGGGGCGCAGGGCTTCTAAAGCTAAGAAGTATAATCCTCGATCCTCTTCCCAAGTCACTATCCGGTGAGAATCGGAACCTAAATGGGAGATGAGACCTTTATGCGCTAAACGAAGGGTGTTTAAAACGTGTAGTTGTGCTTTGCTTGCCCTATCATTCGTTTCTTCCTCGGAATTCGGTTCCTCCAAAAGCACTTTGTTGGTGAGTTTAACGAGAGCGTCAGGAGCATTTTCGCTTCCCCGAACGCCATACAGGCTCTGCGCCGAATAGATGTAGTCCCCTTCCGAAGGAGAATGGGGGAGTGGCGGTGACTGTAAACTTTCCTGTCTGCATCTTGCGAGTAGACTTTCTCCAGTCTCATTTTTTAACTCGGCTAAAGTAATGGTTTGCGCGCCGCAGGGTTGCGCTACCACTTTGCCTTCATGAATGGCGAGAACGGTTTTCTTACCGAGCTCATTTTCGAGCACAATGAAGCCAAAAGAGCTTCGCGTGCTTAACAACACGACCAAAGACACCATTATCCACTTCAACTTATTTTCCATGAGTCACTCCTTCAACTAAGACTAAGGGATCAGCAATTTCTTAAGTTCATCGGTACGGGTGCGAGCGGTTTGAAGCTCAATGTTATTTTGCTTCTGACTCTCTTCCAACTTTTTGATTTCCAGGCTGATTTCATTGGCCTCGGAAGCTCGATTTCCCTGGCCACTCACAATTTGGAGTGTCCTATGTTGTTGTCGCAGTTCCTCCCGCAGGCGCCTTTCCGTAGTTAACAGTCTCGTCAGCCGCACGCCAATCTGATGTATTTCTTCCTTAGCAAAATGGGATGCTTGCGACCGCGCTTCCGGTACGGTCGGCTTGTCGACTCCTAACTGAGAACGCACTAACCTTTTGACTTCCTCTGCGTCCGGCTGGGCCAAGGGAGTGCTCCAATAACTATGCTGCGAAAGTCTTTCTTCCAAAGCACGGTGAGGAGCAAGTAGCCGTGTGACAACCGGCCAGGGATATCCCACCTCTGCGCTCAGACCCTCAATCGAAATCTCCCCTACAGGAGGAGCGACCGAATTCGGTTCTAGACGATACGTCCTAGTACATAAGACATGCCGAGAATATTTGTCGGTACTCCCGGCAACGTAAACGAAAGTACCAATACCGGGAAGATGTGGAGCCTTCTTGAGTACAGAACCTGTCGGAGCGACTGGTTCTGCATGGTTCAAGTCCCACTCAACGGCCTTTTGATTGGGAATGATAACTACTTTCCAGGAATTGGGTTCGTAGCCTTCGAATTTATCGACAGGACGAAATTCCTGCCACTGATACCAAGAAATAATCTGATCCGACTGCTTCCCAAACCAACGTCCCACTTCAGTAAAGTGCGGAGAGTTTAAAATGAGATCTGCCGAGGCCGGTGCCCATCCGACCGAGCAAGCCGAATCAATCGCTTCAGCTTGAACTTTTTCTGAGATTGACCAAAACCTGTCTCCGTCGAAATAAACCAAACGCAAACCTTCGTAGATGAGATGAAATAGCGGCCTGTCGTTCGCGAAGCTAATTGATTTATGGGATTCACTTCCCAGATTCGCCAAAATATCTCCATGCGCTCTACGAAGCCGGGTTAAAACCTGACGTTGCTCGACACTGCCGTCATCGGTGTCTTCCCCATTTTCTCCTTCTTCGGAGAGAACTTTGTTGGTGAGCTTCACCAGAGCGTCGGCAGAATTTTCAGTCCCCAATATCCCATAGAGGCTTTGGACCGATAAAATGAAGTCTGTTTCATTGGGAGACAAAGGATATTGGGCCGCCTGCACACTCTCTTCTTTGCATTTGGAAAGAAGCACCTCCACCGTCACCAGTTTCAGCTCAGCAAGACTAATCGCCTTCGTACCACAGGGCTGGATTACGATCTTTCCCTTTAACGAGACGAGAACCGATTTTTTTCCCACCTCATTGTTCAAAACAATGAAACCGAAAGAAGAATTCGCAAGGAGAAAACTTCCCAACAGAGAGATCAGCCAAGTTCTACTCTTCATATTTTCAAACTCCCTTCTGTTAAGGCAAAATTAAATTCTTAAGTTCTTGCACACGGGCCCGCGCATTGGCCAGGTTTTGCGTCGTCTGGGCAAGGGATCGCTGGGCGTCCTCGACTTGGTTCGCGTATCGTTGCCCGGTAGCCGCATATTGACCGCCGGACATCATCCCTGCCAGCCTGGAAGTGTAAGCGATGCTCCTGGTGTAACGATTTTCATCGCTCATTAGCGAAATGACACGGGATTGTTCAGTAGCTACTTCGCTTTTTGCCCACTCCGAAGCCTGCCGTCGGGCCAC
>JBBQIT010000388.1:0-4607 GCA_038325205.1 Bdellovibrionota bacterium | reverse complement strand
GAGAAATCATTCGTTTTTGATCGATCGGAGCGCTTCTTAATCTATGCGGGAGCGACCACACCGAACCCGCTTTGGTTTTGGACCATCGAGTACTCGGCCCCCGTTACGGGCGCAGACCTAAAGTACAGTCTCAAAAAGAGTGTGCGTCTTAAGGCGAATACTGCCGCTGGTCCACCGCAGGAGCACTCGCTTACCTTCGCTCCCTTTCCCGCAAATCCGACGAAGGAATACTTGGACGCGTTGAAACTTCAAATAGAACAGACTCGGCCCCAGTTCGACGTAAAGTAGACCGAGGCCCAAGGAAACGCTCGTTTGCAAAGCTGCGCCTTTACCGCAAATTATCGGTATGGTAGTTGTGCCGAATCATGATTCTTTCGGGAAAAGGCATTCAAGAGAACGTCGTTAAGGGAAAGCTCGTTATCGAGCCCTTCGAACCTAAACGACTGGGGCCCAATAGCTATAACCTACGACTCCATCCGGAATTGGCGACGTACGACGCCGAGATCTTGGATATGAAGCAGGAGCTTACGGTGCGCCGCTTCAATATTCCTGAAGAAGGTTTTGTCTTGGAGCCACAAAAGCTCTACCTCGGACGTACCATGGAGTACACCGAGACTCGTGGCTTTGTGCCCATGCTGGAGGGTCGCTCGTCGATCGGACGACTTGGCCTTAGCGTTCACATTACGGCAGGTTTTGGCGATGTGGGATTTCGAGGCTTCTGGACGTTAGAGATCTTTGCGCTACACCCGATTCGCATCTACTCAGGCGTTGAGATCTGTCAGATCTTTTATCATGAGATCACGGCCCCGTACGAAGAGTACAAGAGCCGTAAATATCAAGACAACACAGACATGCAACCCAGTCTTTTATACCAGGAACTGATCTAGTTTCTTCTACCAATACCCATTTTGACTAACTTGTAGGCGTCTATGATACCAAAGCCATAGGCGATGTCGGTCTTTCGCTCGGCGGAGTGGATTAAGAGATCTTTCACGTCAGCGTAGGTTAGTTTCGGATTTGCCTGCAACAAGAGGGCTACGGCACCGGTAACGTGAGGGGTCGCCATCGAAGTGCCATCCATCGCAGCAAACTTGTTTCCGGGGAAAGCGGAAATGACTCCCACGCCGGGTGCTGAGATGTCAGGCTTTAACAGAGACAGCAATGAGTCTCCAATTTTCCAAATATTCGGGCCGCGACTCGAAAAATCAGCGATCGCATCCGATGGAGCGAGAGCTCCGACAGCAATAGCGTCAGGTAAACCGCCAGGAAAACCATTGGGAGATCGTCCCGAATTACCAGCAGCGAAGATAGGAATAATGCCGCCGTGGATCCAAGCCTGAATGGCTTGATGGTATGGCAAGAACTGATTGATGTCCCAACTCTTGTCATCGATATCACCACCCCAAGAGTTACTGACGATTCTGGGGAAATCATTCGTCTTAGGATCCCCATCGGGATCGAACATGAATTGCATGGCGGCTAAAATCGAAGAATCTGTCGCCGTTCCGCCAGCGCCAAAAGCTTTGGCGTACACAAAGGAAACTTTGGGAGCGATGCCGACGTTTTTTCCGCCGATCGTTCCACCCACATGAGTTCCGTGTCCGGCATCGTCGTAAGGCAGCGCTAAATTATTAACAAAGTCTTTGAAGACTACATTGTTTCCCAGTTCTGGATGCTTGCTTTGAATCCCGGTATCAATCACACCAACTCGCACTCCCGTTCCGTCGAGTTGCGGAAACTCAGCTCGAATCTTATAGATTCCGATTCGCTCAAGCCCCCACATAGTCGGAGCTACTTGGCCTAATTCTTTGAGAGAATTTCCGACTACTAAATTCAAGGGCGGGCTGATGAGAGTTCTTACCTTATCGGCGAATAATGATTGGACCCAGCCTTCATGAGAAAGCTTCTGGGCATTCGCATCAGAAAGGTCTACTACCGCTCCTCGCACCAACCAGAGGTTGCGAACTGGGGCCGTACGAATGTTTCGAGATCCCAACCACTGACTCAGTTGGTCCACACTTTTTTGATTCGTACTTTGCAAAAGCTGCTGAAGGGCATCGTGTTCTAACGAAGTTATCGCTAGTTCTGCCTGCTTAAACAGGACGATGTAGTTTTGAGCCAAAGAAACTTTGGCCGAGAGAAAGATTATTGCGAAGACAAAGAATAGTTTGCGATTCATATTAGCCCCCTATGACTGGCCCAAATCAATTAGAAAGATTGTAACGACCGACGGCGCTATCGATGACAGCTTGGCTCGCGTTCTGGATCACTTTCGTGCCCGAAGCAATTGCCGTCTTAATGGTATTGATGCCTAAAGAGACCTGAAGCGGAGACGTGACGCCTTTTAAGTGTAGGCTCACCATTCCCTTATAGCCCTTCGGAAACTGGGCTTCGATGAACTTAACCGCTTCGGAACGAATCGCTGGAGTTAAGCTAGTTTGTACTCCGTTTTGAAATACATTCGTCTCAACGCTTATCGTTTGAGACGGGATAAACTTTTTATCGCCGATGTCGATGGATTCAATTTGATACGCAAGGTTTCCGTGCGAAGTAAATCTCGCCGCTCGGAACATATCGAAATGAAGCTTCAGTTTTTGAATCCCTCGCTTACTCAAAATTGGTTTCGTCGATCCCGCAAAGATCTTTTGTTCCGCGACGTTTTTGTCATCCATTTCGTCTAAAGAAGTGGAGTAGTCGATTAACAATTGCACCGTCGAGTCCGGAGGCAAGATGATCTGATTCTCTTTCGGAATGGAGATCATTTCCGTCACGGCACCGTCGTAATTGGTTTTATTTCGATACAGAGTTCCATCAGCATTGGTTCTGACGTTTGTGGTGTAAGTCAGCGCCCCGGGATAAAGCTTCGTGAGAATGGCCCCTACCCCTGCCCCATTCGCCTGATTGTCGTAACTGACTTCGTAGACGTACAGGCCTTCTGCTTCCAAGTCTTCTAGGTCGACCTTGCTGTAGCTGTTCGTAACCATTCCAGGTTGCCCAGGATAAGTACGCATGCCGCATCCACTTACTATTAGTGCGCCGATGGAAATGAAGAAAACGCCTGTACTGCCTTTAGAAAGGTTCATTAAGGTCTCCCGTGGCCCAGTTACGACGAAAACTTTTGACTACTGAAAATAAGAAAAAGTGGTGATTCCATTATTAAACACGCGGTGCAGGAACAAAACAAGGAAGGAAGGTCTAGAACGGAGCGTCAGATCTGCATTTCAATGCCGAGGGAATGAGTGGTCAAAGGACGGTTGTAGAACTGACCTCGGTAATCTGCGCCCTTGTAAAACTCGTAGAACAGACGAAAGGATCGGTAGGCTTCTGGCGGATTATTTAAGGCAACTCCAAGCTGTAGGTTCACTGACGGATTGTAAGTCGTCTCCTGCTTGATTTTCACATCCAAAGCTACAAAAGGAGTGAAGTGTTCAAAGATTTTTGGGAAAAAATAGTTCGATCCGACCTGGCCCGACCATGCGGGCACGTGGGGAACTGAGTTAATAATCAGTCCGATACCCGTATAAAATTCGAGATTAAACGAAGGCGCGAAGGCAAAGCGGTATTGAGTAAACTCGCGGCTATACGCAATGGGAGTTGCCGAGCTTCCATCGGCTAGATGCGCCGAGATGTGTGTGTAACGAAACTGGGCCTGCCACGGGCCTTGGCTCCCTTCGAAATAAATTCCAATCAAACCGTCGGCGGTCTCTAGCGGAAATCGAGATTCTGCGTGTCTCAGTCCGAAGTATCCTGCCCCTTCCAAACCGAAATCGGCGCGCCACGCATTTTTATTTTCGTCCTTATCGCCATCGTTATCTTCTGGGGCAATCTCAAAAAGAGAAAAATAGTTTCCAATGGCGGCGACAAGTTTCGAATCCCCTTCAAAATCTAAACCCATTCGAATTTCTCTGGGGTCGGCGAACGTCAGACGGAAAGGACGGCCGTGAGGTAGCCACTCGAAATTCACGCCGGCCTCAACGCGCGCGCAAAAAAGCGCACAAAGAGACACGAATAACAGGAGTAACCCGGGTTTATTTTTCATGGGGAAAAAGGAGAAGAATTAGACTGTGGAGACTACCTATTTAGAATACCGCAAATTGATAAAAAAGGTTGACGCTATGTATGAAATTGATGGTCACGATTTTTCGTCGTCATCACAATTTAATTTCCGAACAGGAAGATTGTTGACACTTTGCAGCGCTACCGGAAAATAACTACATTGTTGATTTTCGGGGAGTAAGGTTTGGGGGATTTCCGAAGAGTAGTGTGCCTTGGTGAGACGACCCGTTCGCCTCTTTGGCGAGGAATCGTAATATTAGCGCTGTCGCTTTCCTTGGGCGCAATACCCGGACACGCGTCTGGAGTGCTGACGGACGAGTGGCGTGACTACTCGCCACCAGCCACTGACACCGTCAGACCCACTGCCAAGACCGCACCCAAGAAACCCCTCTCCTGGAGAGGCAAATGCCGAAAGATCGTCATGGGCGCTGCCGCCATCGTTGCTATCTCAGGAACGGTGCCTGGAATCTACCACGCCATTGCGGCTCCTATGGTCGACCGAGAAAATATCGGGCAGGGAATCTATTTCGATTGGGACAAAATTTACGAAC
>JBBQIT010000387.1:0-4610 GCA_038325205.1 Bdellovibrionota bacterium | reverse complement strand
CGTTTGTTCTTATCGCTGCAGACCTAGTTGACCTCCCCACGACGCTGGTGCCCAAAAAACCGTTAGTCAAAGTAACGACGTCAACCACATCCCATTCCACGACTTCCTCATCCTAGTGGCTTGGGTTTCGCTATATCTTATTGAAATCTTAATAATATTTTATTAATCTTGCGACCCCATCGGAACCGGGATTATATTCCTGGGTTCGAGTTCCCCGTCCTCGGGGTAAAGTTTCAAAGGAGTATTGGGTGAGTAACGACAAAGCCGAGATTCATTTAGTTCGTGTCCATTCTACTGAGTTAGTAGCGCTAAAAGACTACATCGAAGCCTTGTATAAACACGACGACGATTACGATTCGATGGTGAACATAGAAGCCGGCGTCAGAAGCCTCATGAAGAATGAAGTGCTCGCCACCCCTTACTTTATTAAACGCGGCGAAGAGAGAATCGGTTACGTCATTTTGACCCGCTATCACAGCGTGGAAAAAGGCGGACTTACGATCTACATCGACGAGTTATACGTAGAATCTCAATTCCGACGCTCGGGCATTGGCAAAGTGATCATGGATCAGATTCTAAGCATCGCCAGAGAGCAAGGAGCGAAGCACTTGTGGGCGCAAACCGAGCCCTACAATCAAGCGGCCCAAGCTTTCTTCATGTCGCTTAACTTTCGGCCCGACCCCAACAAAAACTTTGAACTTCCATTGTAGCTGACGCGCCCGACCAGTTTTTATTTGAGACTATGATAAAATCATAGCCTCATGAAAAACCGAGGCTTTGTCGTCATTGCAGATCGTGGCGGGCATCTTCATGATGCGTTGCGATTATTGGATCAAATGCAGGTTCCCCCGCAAGCGTTGATTACGACGGTGGGGCCGGATGTTCAGCATTTAAAAACGGGCGATTTTCAAAGCCCGATCTTTTCTATCCCTCAGGCTTTTAGCTGGACCGGCAAAAAGCGTTGGTTCAACCCCTTTAAGTTTTTAGTTCAAGTCACCCGATCGCTTTTCTTTGCCCTCAAGCTCCGTCCTGATTTCGTGGTTTCCACCGGAGCTGGCAATGTCATTCCCTTTTGCTATTTCTCCTGGTTTCTAGGCGCTAAGATCTATCATGTGGATAATCTCGCCCAGGTCGTGAATCGAAGCATCGCGGGACGAGTGCTCTATCCGATAGCCACGGGCTTTTATGTGCAATGGGAAGACTTACTCAAAGTCTACGGGCCTAAAGCACGATACGAAGGATGGGTACTATGATCTTTGTCGTCGTTTCGACGGGCCATTTTGATCCTTTGATCGAAGCTTGTAACCGCCTTTCCCATAAGTATGAGTTCTTGGGGCAGGTGGGGAGTAGCACGGTGAAACCCGAATTTCCCTTTTTTCTAACGGCGTCGCACGAAAAAATAGAAGAGTGCATGCGCCAAGCCGATCTCATCGTCTCGCACGGCGGGGCGGGAATGACGGCGATGATTAATAAGTTGAAAAAGCCCAGCGTCATTGTTCCTAAGCAGCAACGCTATGGGGAAGCCAACGATCTCCAGGTCGAGCTGGCTCAGAAATGGGCAGAGTTGGGAATGGGAGTGCTTTGCCTGGATGTCGATGATTTGGAGTACGCGATAGGTAAGGCAAAAAATACTAAGTTTAACTTTCCGGAATTCGCTTCTTTAGGAAAACACATCATCTCGGAGATGGGACTTGTCGCTCCTGCCCAAGCTACTCCGCTCCGCCGGACATCTAGATAAATTCTGAGGGCCATAGGCCTGAAGGAACGGGCAAAGAACGCGCTATTTTGTTTTTGCGGCACTCCATTTCCACCATGTGTTTACTATCTCTAAGCTTTCTTCAATACGATCGCATTCCGAATTATATTTGCCAGCTTTATCATGCCATCGAGTCCCTTTCTTAAACGGATTAACCACTTCAGGGTCCAAGTCTTTAACCATCCCAGCCAGATGGCCGTCCTTTTCAATTGCGGCTAGCATCTTTTGCAAGGTCTCTTTAACTTTTGGCTCTGTCGACTCGTCAGCGAGGTTCTCTTTTATCGCTCTTAGCAATCCATCGTATCGTTTCTCGAGATCGTGCCACCTGCGATAATCCCCTTTGCTCGCCACCATCATTTTGTCTGCGCCATCCTGCAAAATCTGTAACGCGGCGGTCCTTCGCTTTGTTGGGTCGCCCTCCGCTTTCGCGGCTGCCTCGGCTTTAGCTTTCGTCGAGTCTTCGATCGCTTTCAACGAAGCTTTCTCGGCGGCTATCCTAGGTTCAAAATATTTGGCTATTTCGGGTGAGATCTTTCCTGGCTCGCTATGCTCTGTCTTTCCCTTAGGGGAAGGGTTGGTTGCCTGCCCTTTACCCAAGTGGGAAAGGGCTTCTGATTCATTGGAGGCTTTCGCCTTTCTTTGAACGACTTCGCCGAAACCTACAGTGCCTATAAGGCATAGGGCTAGTACGAGAGGAGCGAGATAATTTTTCATTAGAAGCCTCCGGAGATAGAAACCTTATTTTATACTATCTCTAGCCTTTTAGCGGAATTCTGCGGCCAGGACGCACAAACCCTCTAATCCGGGCATTCCTCTTGATCCCGCTTCTGCCGTATGCCATATCCGTCGCTTAAATCTAATGTTTGCGAGGGATAGATGAAAACGGCTTGGTTAGCTCTAGTACTTTTGGTCTGCGGCACTCAGGTATTTGGTGATGACACTCGGGAAGAGAGGATTCGAAAATTAGAAGAGGAACTCGCCCGAGCCCATGGGTTACCCACAGCAAATTTATCGGCTGCTATCGCCAGGGTACAAAAAAATCAGAGCTTGATCAGTCGCACCCTTGCAAAAATGGACGAGGGTAAGATTGCTGAAGGTCGGAAACAATTGCGTCAGCTGATTACCGATGTCGCCTGGATGCGATGGGCTGGCGGAAAGAGCGAAGTTGAGGTGTTGAATTCACTCAGCGACTTTTTTTGGGGCGATTCCGATCGATGGCAGATACCAGCGGCTCAAGCGGTCTTTATTAAATATCTAGAACGCGCGACTTTTAACACCAATGACGCTAAATTACGTCAGGACCAAATGCTCTTTCTTCCGGGCGTTCCCGAGGAAGCGCAGACCCCGGCAATGGTAAAAGCCCTTGTCAACTGTCTCAAAAAACCCGAAGTGCCAATTGAAAACCGCGGCAGCGTTCGGATACAAATCCTAGAGCATATCGTTAAAGAGGGCACCCTGGCAGTAGAGCCTGTCAGCAGAGATCAAGAAGAATGGAATCAATTCGAAACTCAAATCGAAATTCAAAACAGCCGGAGACGGATCTTGCTTAGTGTCGACAGTCCTGAAGACCTTATTCAGCCTATTGTGGATGCCTTAGAGGACTCCGGGGTCGCCTCGGAAGCTAGACGAGCCCTAAAACGAATTGGTTTTGTGGTGAGATAGCTAGTGGAAGCGAAACTGATTTTAATCAGCAAACGCCTCGTAAAGATAGATCGCGCCCACGATAGATTTTCGCAAATCTTCTAAATGCACACTTTCGTTTTCCGAATGCGCGTTGGTGTACGGATCTTCCACTCCAATCAAAAGTGCCGGAACGCCGCCTAAGATTTCAGCGAAGGGGGCAACGAAGGGGATCGAGCCGCCCAATCCTAAAAATACGCACTGTTTGCCGAAAGCTTTGGTTAACGCCTTTTCCGCTTTTTCAAATGCAGGACCATTGGGATCGGTAACCCACCAGCCGCCCAACTGCTCGCCTGAGAAATGCACTTCCACTCCCCACGGCGCTTTCTCTTTCAAATAACTTTGAAGAGCCCGTAAGGTCTCACGCGGATCCATATCGGGGACGATACGGATGCTGACTCTGGCCCAAGCGGAATCATTTATGATATTGGCGGCGGCCTTCCGGTTACTCGCTTGCATCGCATTCACGGAAAGAGAAGGAAGGCGGAACATTTTCTCGAGTGGGGGCGCTTCGCCTCCCACCAGTTTTACCGCGGGGAGCACTCCGGCCTGATGGCGGTAAATGGCTTCGGTGTAGTTCAAAGAGTTCATGCTATCGATCTCTTTTTTCGAGAGTGGTCGCACCTTTTGGTACATGCCGGGAATTGCAATTTTGCCATCCTCGTCAACCAAAGAAGCGAGCATCTTACTCAAGGCGAGTGCGGGATCCGGTGCTGCTCCTCCCCAAATGCCTGAGTGAACGGGTTGTTTCAGCGCCCGGACTTCTACCTCGGTCACGGCGATCCCGCGCAAGGAGGTCGTGATGGTGGGAGTGCCCGTGTCAAAATTAGCGGTATCGGTCAACACAATCACGTCAGCTGAAAGCTTGGTTCGATACTGTTTCAAAAAAGCATCCAAGTGGCCTGAGCCAATCTCTTCTTCGCCTTCGATGAGGACCTTAACGTTGATGGGAAGCTTTCCTTCTGTTCGCAAATAAGAAGCGATAGCGCTCGTATGAACAATAATGCCGGCTTTGTCGTCCGCAGCGCCGCGACCGAAGAGCCTACCGTTTCTTTCGACGGGTTCAAAGGGGTCCGAGGTCCATACCTCTTCCCGGCCAGGAGGTTGGACGTCGTGATGCGCGTAGAGCAAAAGGGTCGGTTTGCCGGGAGCGTGCATCCAGTCCCCGTAAACG
>JBBQIT010000386.1:0-4616 GCA_038325205.1 Bdellovibrionota bacterium | reverse complement strand
TCTGAGTCGTCATTCCCTCGAGCATGGCTTCGGGAAGGTTATCTTCGCCCACCATTTTTCGAAGCGCTTTACGATCGTCCTTGTCTAGCTCCGACATATTGCGCTCTTTTGCTATCTTTTTTAGCGACAGATATTTTTCATTGAGTTGCCCAATACCCATCGACCAGAAGGAAAGGCCGCGCATTCTTTCTTCGACTTCGTTGTCCCCAATCGAGAACGGAAAAAGTTGGCTTTCGATCCAATCCTTAATCCCCGCATCTCCGGTGCGAACCATTGCCTGAATTTCACCAGGGCGTGGGCCAAAGGCCAGCCGATTGTAGAGATGCTCCGCCTTTTGAATCGATTTCAGCGGAGATTCCGGGAGTGTTACGGCCATGGGAAAAGGAAGTGGCGCTGAAAACGCACTCCCACAGCAAAGTAGCGCAAAAATAAATTTTTGGTAGTTCATGAGAGAAGGTCCTTTCGCGACAAGACTATTATTTCGTAGAAGTTGAATAAAGGCGAGGGAATGGCGGAGAATAGAACTTCACGTCAGAAAAGGGTCAATCGACTTTCAGTACTGAAAAGCGCCATAGCCGCGGATCGAGATTTAGCTATGGCTCCAATCAGTACTGAAAGTCGATTGACCCCTTTTGAGACCCCTTTTGAGGGAGTTGACGTAGGTTAGGTTATACGACTTTCGAATGGTTGGGTTTCCGCTAGTTCTGCGGCGCGTCTAGCTAGTGGCTACAAGCCCTTTGGGAATGAGGAAGCGTTCTGAGTATTGGAAGAGCATTTGAACGAGAATGGCGAGAACGGCGGCGGGGATAGCGCCTTGAAGAATAAGGTTCATGTCATCTTTTCGAATGCCCATCAGAATGGGTTCGCCGTATCCGCCGGCTCCGATGATAGCACCCAACGTAGCGGTTCCTACGTTGATGACCGCCGAGGTTTTAATGCCTGACAAAATAGATCGAGAAGCGAGGGGAAGTTCCACTCGCCATAGTCTGACCCAACGAGGAAGGCCTAAGGCTTCGGCTGACTCTAAGAGATTGGGCGGAATCTGGCGAAGGCCTGTGTAAGTGCTTCGCAAGATGGGGAGTAACCCGTAAAGAAAAAGGGCAACTAGCGCAGGTTTCGGTCCGATTCCTAAAAACGGAATCATAAATACCAATAGCGCTAACGAAGGAATGGTCTGGACGACGCCCGTGAGCGCCAGGATCACTTCACCAAAAGCGGGACGGAGGCTTGCTAGGACTCCCATAGGAACCGCGACTAAGATAGTGAAGAAGAGTGAAATACAAACGAGGCTTAAGTGTTGCTTCGTATAAAGCCAAATCGAAGATTGATTGGTTGGGGTTTGATGCGTTCTTTTTAGAATTCCGTTTTGGACCAAAAAAGCTTCGGCCACATTGCGTTCTCTTTTTTTATCGAGTTTCACATGAGCGTTGAGTTCGGTCATTTGAGCGTCGCCGATTTTCCCCGATAGTTCCTTTAACTTCGCGACGAATTGAGGGGCCTTGGTCTCCAAATCTGCGCGATACAAATACAAAGCGTTGTATTTGGGAAATAGCTCTCTATCGTCGATTAAAGTCACCAAATTGTAGTATTTTATCTCGGCATCCGTGGAATACAGATCGGTGACGTCGATCTCACGATTGGCCAACCCTAAATAAGTGACTTCGTGCTCAAATCCACGAACGTCTTGTTGAGGAAGGCCATAGACTCGCTTGAGCGCGGGCCATCCTTCGTGACGATCCATGAATTCGTGGCTAAATCCAAAACGAAGCTCCGGATGGGCCAAGAGATCCGTGATTTTCGCTAAGTGGTATTTCTTGGCCAGTTCGGAAGTAATCCCAAGAGCGTAGGTATTGTTAAATCCCAACGCAGGCAGCATTAAAATTCCCTTCGCCTTCAATTGCGAAGTGACTTCATCCATTGAACTGTGGGCATCTGGCAAAAGCTCTTGGGTAATGGTTCCGGTATATTCCGCGTAAACATCGATATCGCCGCGAAGCAGTGATTTCCACACTACCTGCGTTCCGCCGAGTCCTGCTTTGTGATCGGAAGCATCCACGGTCTCCTCTGCGATCAAGGTCGCCATTTCACCCAAAATAATATTTTCGATATTAGCTTTGGAGCCTACGTGAATGCTGACCGCCGAAGCGGAAAGCGAAAAAGCGACGGATAGCAAAAATAGGATCCGGCTATACATAGAGTGTTGTCCCCGAGCCATTAAGAAGTTGCGGCGGACGTTGGGCATTAATGAAATTAGTCACGAAGGGATCTTCCGGGTGGCCGACCAAATTATCGAAAGAGCCCTCTTGCACGATGTGCCCATCTCTCATGAGAGCAATGGAGTCTCCCAGGAAACAAGCTTCGCCCAAATCGTGTGTCACCAAGACAACGGTTTTCTTAAGTGATTTAAAGATAGCTTTAAGATCAGACTGCAGTTCGCAGCGGATCATCGGATCTAAAGCACCCATTGGCTCATCGAGTAAGAGGACTTCCGGATCTAGCACGAGCGCTCGCATCAAGCTGACGCGTTGGCGTTGTCCGCCAGAAAGCTGCCCTGGAAATTGCTCCAAGCACTTCGAAGGTAATTTCGTTAGCTGGATCAGCTCTTCTACTCGAGCCTCGAGCGTGCCTTCATTAATCTTAAGATAACGGCCTAAAAGGAGTGCATTGTCCATCGCGCTTAAGTGCGGGAAGAGCCCGCCATCTTGAATGACATAGCCCATCTTTCGGCGCAGCAATTGGCAATTGTCGCGGCAGAGTAATGTACCGTCAAAAGTGACAGTACCTTCATCAGGAGTGATGAGTCCCATAATGATCCGAAGCAACGTAGATTTTCCAGAACCGCTTTGGCCGATCAAAACTGTAGTTTGCCCACGCTCGATGGTGAGATCGGTCGGCTGCAATACGCAGTGGCCCGCATAGTTTTTGGAAACTCCGCGAAGTTCAATCATCGTTTATAGTTTCACCCATATAGATTTTGTTTTTGTGTAACTCTCAAGGGAATGGATACCCATTTCCTTGCCCCAGCCGCTTTGGCGAAAGCCGCCGAACGGGCTGGCAAAAAGGTAACGAATACCTTTTCGACCTGGACTCAGGGTATGTCTCGGCCTATAGAGGAGGTTCGGGGGGACTGATGTTGGCGCATGAAATGGATTTAGCAAAGCTTCGTCGCGATAGGCTTCACAAGATTCAATCGGCGATGAGCCACAAAAACATCGGCGCTCTCCTGCTCACCAACCCCGTGAATATTCGATATGCGACCGGAACCACCTGCATGACGTTGTGGACGTCAGTTAATTTAGCGCGCTATGCGCTCGTTCCCGTTGAGGGTGACCCGATCGTTTTTGAATACGGGAAAGCCCTTCATATCACTCAAAAGATTTGGCCCAACAGTCGTCCTGCTAAATATTGGCAGTACCGATTTTCCCAACCCAAAGCCGCTGAGAGTGCAACTATTTGGGCGCGTGAGATCAAAGGTCAGATGCAGGAGTGGGGCTTAGGCGACGCCCGCCTTGCTATCGATACTCTCGACTTCTACGGCTTTGAAGCTTTGAAATCGCAGGGCTTGGTCTTAACCGATTCGGATGAACCGATGGAAGACGCCAAGCTCGTAAAGACGGAAGCGGAAATTGCCTTACTCAAACAGTCGTGTGCGATTGGGGACGCTGCCCTAAATGCTATTGAGCAAAAGATAGTTCCCGGGGTAACTGAAAATGAGCTCTATGCGGCTTTCTGGGAAAAACTAATCACTTTAGGCGGGGAGTATTGCAGTACGCGTTTGCTTTGCGCCGGCGAGAGAACCAACCCTTGGTTTCACGAAGCGAGCGATCATATCGTTCGTCCGGGAGATCTCGTCGGCATCGACACTGATATGACAGGGCCTCAAGGATATCTGTGCGACATCTCGAGAACTTTTTTGTGCGGCGACAAAGCCACGCCAGAACAAAAAGAGTGTTACCGAGTAGCTTATGATTTTGTGAATGAACTGGTAGCGGAGTGCAAAGTGGGGACGTCTTACTCTGATCTTATCGAGCGAGCTCCTAAATATTCTTCGGAGTATGAGAAATTAGGTTACTCCTGCATGATTCACGGTTCTGGTTTTGACGACGAGCCTCCGTTTATTCCGTACCCTCACGATCTAAAGAAGGGGAGTTTAGTTCCCGAAGGAGAGCTTCTCGAAAATATGGTTTTGAGCGTGGAATTCTATGCTGGCAAAGTGGGCGCGCGAGATGGGGTGAAATTAGAGGAGCAGATTCACGTGACTTCAAAGGGGCCAGTCCTTCTTTCTCGCTATCCTTTTGAGTTAAAAATGATTTAAATCGCTCATACTTCCAACAGTTCTGCCTAGGCGGTAGCCAAGGAATTTTTGGGTTACGCATCCGATAGTTATCAAGCCGACCTTAGGATTTGAGCCCAAACTGTCTAACTTTTAGGCAACTGCTAGAGACTTCTACGCATCCCGAGCTTTGGCCTGCCGCTTGCTTTAATAGCCCGCATGCATCGGCACATCGCTTATCTTTTCTTAGCTCTCATTTTAGCGCTTTCGGGATGTGGAAGTAATAAACCGCTTTCCATCTCTTCGACTGGCGGATCTTCTCTTAACGGTTCGACGATTTGCG
>JBBQIT010000385.1:0-4619 GCA_038325205.1 Bdellovibrionota bacterium | reverse complement strand
ATCGTAGCGCAGGAGGTAGTGGCTCATGTGGCCTCAGCCCTTCTCTACCCTTTTGGCATCCGTGGTTCTAAACGAAAAACTCCTAAAAAAGAATCGCAGCGAACGATAGTTTTCATTCATGGGTTTTTAGGGAATCGTTCTTCTTTCTATCCCCTTTCTTTGTACTTACGTGCATTAGGAATTAAGCAGCATCTGTTTTTCAACTACCCGGCCAATTCGGGAATTGAAGAAGCAGCCCTCGCCCTTCGAGAGTTTCTTCGGACCCATGTTCGCGGAGGAAAGATCGTTTTGGTTTGTCACAGCTTAGGGGGAGTGATTAGTCGCATTTATATTCAGGAATTAGGTGGCTCTCGCCGAGTTGAACAATGCATCACCTTGGGCACTCCTCACCAAGGGACCTATAGTTCCTATTGGGTTCCCACTCGAGTGGGAAAAAGGCTTCGCCCAGATTCTGAGTTAATCAAACGTCTGGAAGCTTCTCGCGGAAAATACCCGAAAGTGAAGTTCACATCCATTGTAGCCGGTTCAGATAATATTATTGTTCCTAGAGTCTTTGCCGCGAGTGGAGAAGATGTAGTTCACGTCCCTGATATAGGGCACCTAGGAATGCTTTTTAATCCAACCGTATTTCAGACGGTCGCGAATCGTCTTTTGGTTAGTCCAAAGGAATAACTTCCACCTTATCGATGATCTCACTAAGCTTTGGCACCACAACGTCCCGTAGTTCCCTGAAAAGCAGCACTCGCTGAGCGAGATCCAAAGTCTCCCCTTTACCAATTATCTCGAGATTCGCCTCAGAAAGCGTTCCAAACTCTTTGCCAACCCAACCCTGGGATCTCATGAAACGAATCGACCAGGCACCCTCTCGGTAAGATTGCATTGCCTCCTCGGTGGTCTTCGGAAGATGGCTCACGTCATTCACAATATAGCGCAGATCAGCCATCGCATTGTGGCGCACGTCTTTTGGAGCACCGGGAACCAAATGCTCGTACTCCTCACTCCACGTCGTGCCTCTTATCCCGGGAACCGAAATCTCTTTTAACTGACTCCCAAAAAGCCCCTCCATGAAACTCACCGAATTTAAGACGACGACATCGGGATTGTACCGCTCGTTGCCCGGCGTCGCCGTGTCTTTAAGTAAGCTAGAGGTGTTGATGAAGCGAGTGACTCTGCCAGTCGCCTCCACACCGCTCGTATTCTCCACTTCCCACTCCCCGCCAAATTCATAGTGGGTAATCTCACCAACGGATCCCTCACCGATTCCAACGGAGGCGCCAGCAACCAACAAAGGATGATGCGATAGGTAGTCACTCCAAGAGAGAAAACGTCTCTTGTCGTCGCGAACTCCCACAAACGCCGTCAGATAACGAATGCTATGAGGCGGAAGTTTCATAAAAAAAGATTTTGCAATGAGATCGGTACGAATCGCGGCCATTCCACAAAGGGTGGCTGTCGCTCGAAGCGAAGCAGGAAAGAGACACGCCACCACTACGGCAGCTGTAAGAAAAGCTTTTTGGTACCCCACCAACAAACCCCTTTTTTCTTATTAACTCGTAAAAAGACGGTATCACACAGTAAGACGCAGCGCAGCTTTTATTGCCTTCCTAACAAGAAACTAATGGATTTGACTAGGGAATCCCAGGCTTACGGAACGCAAAGTTTCCCAAAAAAAGGAAGGTTTTTGCTATAAGCTCCGCCCCCAATAATTCCGATAAAGCAGAGGTATGAAGTATCTGATTCTTCTCATTCTGGCGGCCATCGGAACCGCTTTTTATTACGTTCACCAGACCCAACAAGAACAACTCGCGGCAATCAAAGCGAAGGCGATCGAACAGACGCTCGCGATGGCGCCACCCAATAGATTGATACCGATTGCCACGCCAACACCTAGCCCAGTGCGTGCGGAGACTGAGGAAACCCCCGTAGTCCAGAATGCTAAAGAGTTATTAGCCGTAATCAAAAACCGCTGTCTCTCAGCAAATCACCCCAAAGACGGAGAAGTCATACTCACACCTAAGCAAAATATCGTTTTCACTTGCTGCCCTTTTTATCCAGCCGTAGCCCAAAAACAGATCGCAAACAGCAATGGCATCACTCAGTATCGGTGCGAACCTCAAATGGGTACGTTGATCGCCTCCGATGAGTACGGTCCCAAAGGACAGCTCCATGGGGTGTGGAAACATTATTCATCGTTGGGATTACTTTTGACGCAAGACACCTTCGTAAAAGGCATCAACGAAGGGATGTCGAAAAAATATTACGATATCGTGCTGACGGATAAAGGCGAACTTATCGCCGGACAACTCTACGCCGAGATTCCCCACGTAAAAGGGGTGAAGAACGGCATCAGCAAGTATTACTACCCTAATGGTAAAATCTTCGCGAAAGCCAACTTCACACACGGAAAACTGCGCAAAGGCAAAATGGAATATTTTGCTCCAGACGGATCTTCGCTTAGCGAAAAGGCCGCTTGGAAACTAAATCCCTCGATGCCTCAGCCTCCGGAAATAAGCCCCAATTAGGCGGCCCTACTTCTTCTTTTTACCGCCGCCCTTTTTTGCACCGCCGCCTTTTTTACCGCGTTTCACCATACCAGCTCTCCCCTTTTTCTTTCTAGGGCCTTGAGCCACAGCACGACCACCACCGCCGCCGCCTAGGAGGAGCGGACCGTGGCTCCCGGGTTCAGCGTGAGCATAGTAGGGCGTGATTAGGAAAAGAAACAGGGACAATCGAAGGAGATGTTTCATGGGGACCTCTCAATTTTTCCTATTGTTTTTAAATTGCAATCCAAAAGCCAAAAAAAAGAGACCCGTAGACTCTCAGTGCAATGATGCCTTTTCCGTCACTACGTATCATCGATTGACGATCACTGAACCAACACACGCGCCGCTTCGTCATTGTAGCTTCCCCTCTGGCATTTCGTCTGCCTCTGTCTGTCATTGCGAGGAGCGGTCACCTCTCTACAGCGAAGGAATTTCTTCCTCTGTCATTGCGAGCCCGGAGGGTGAAGCAACCTTTTGCCCACTAACGGCGAAGTCCTAACTTGCAGCCTCGTGCATAGCACATAGGTTGCTTCCTCGCTTCGCTCCTCGCAATGACACAGAAGGGCCAGTTCGTGCTAAAATCTCACTAGCCATTGGAGGTCTTCATGACAGCGCTCAAACTTATTGCCCTCTCGATACTCGTCGTTGGAATGACCTCATTTGCTAAAACAGAAAAGAAAAAAGAAGCTGCTGACGATGTCGTTAACGGCAATGAACACGCGGCGTGCTACGTTTTGCAAAACCTAATGAATTTTACCTGCATCGAATTTGTCGATGTCTCTCAAGTCATGATTGCGCAGTTAGAAAGTTCCTGCAGTGCTACGAAAAAGGATTCGGAAACCGAAACGGGAATTGATACGAGACCTAGGTGGGCGCCCAATGAACTTTGTACGAGAAAGGATTCTTGGGGCGAATGCCGGGTAGAGAAGCCTCAGAACACAACGGTCTGGTACAAAGAAAGCCTTAAGGACCAAAAGTCGGATTTCAAGAGTAACGCCAAAAAACTTTGTCTAAGCGCTCACGGAAGATGGAGAGACAAATAACTTAGTTCCGACGAAGAATAAATCCGTTGTGTTGATGCATATACATGTCGGAATGCGGCGAAGCGTTCCACTTCCCTGTTTGGTAAAACATCCCAATCGAATGCTCTCCCCCCAAGGGATCTCTTAAATAGACGTTAAAAAGAGACTCTCCGCCGTTGCGAACCGACAATCTTTGGAAGCGCTTTCTGAAGTCAAAGCTCTGAGTGGGATGGAAGGGATTAAAGCGGCCTGTCCCTTGGTATCTGGGAATCCAACCGGACTCGGGCGTTAGGATTAGCTGCATCGAATTCTCGCGGCTAACTCCATCTTCAAGATAGAGTGGCCCTTCCAAATTGTTAGTCAAATATTGCGTGTAAGGGTCGTGAACCACTCGGCCAAAGGTCAACGCCGCCGCAATTTGAATTGCCATGCTGGGTTTGTCCAACCAATGCGTATATTTCAAACCGAACGGATTTGGGGCTACCCGAAAACCATTCAGAGCATCGGGAGGCATGACGAAAAGTTCTAAGTCTGGTAGTCCATCTCGATGAATCATGATCTGAACGCCCGGGCGATAAGCCGCGAAAGGCATCCAAGGTACGTAGGGATTAGCCAAGGAAAAGCGATACGTGACGGGATGCCGACCGGCGGATAGCCCTAAGAGAACTTCATCTAATTGAAGATAGCCTGTGGAGGAAATGCCGATGCTGTGAATCGCCTTTCCCCACAGCTTCCTCCAAAAATCCGCGGGATATCCGGAAGGAGATTTGATCGCTTTCTCAATGAACTTAATAAAAGCAAACCCCGCCAATGCTACCGTCTGGCAGCCGCCAGAAACGATAAGCCCCGGCATATCTTTGCCCCAAGAATGTTGAGAGTTCTGCTCTTCGTGCCAGTTAGCTTTTGCCTGCGCGGTGGCGGCGATATACCAATCCGGAACTGGAGCCGCCTGGCTCAACTGCGCCACAACGAGCAGACTCAAAAGGGCTATCGCAATTTTCATTTGCTTAATTCACTCTCTGGAATCGAAGTGAGGGTGAAAGGAAGTACTGGT
>JBBQIT010000384.1:0-4622 GCA_038325205.1 Bdellovibrionota bacterium | reverse complement strand
AGGCCATTAAACGACGAGCATACGGGTATCGAAACATGCACTACTTCAGGCTTAAGATCATGCAGGTCTGTGGCTATCTCAACTCCCGATATATCGCGACGAGCAATCAGCTACTTACACAAAAATGAGATAGAGCCACGTAACTGTCTCGTCTCCCCGCAGCTGTCACTATTTTGTACAGAGAATACAATTTAATCTATTGAATTTACTCACTATTTCCTAGGCACTAGGCTTGCAATTCAAAGCTACAGGAAACATGAGAATACATTCCATCATAGGCACCGTTTTCCTAGCCCTATCCCTTTTTTGCGAAATTACGTTCGCGACAGGCCCTGCCCCCAAAATAACCCCGAAGCCAAACAACAATGTGAATCGACTTCTGCAATGGGTGCAACCCGTATGGGTTGACCTGCGAATGAATGAACTTTTGGGTAGAAAAAAAACAGGCGATGGCTCGGGTGATGGCTCGGATTCTAGTTCTAACTCCGACTCTAGCAGCAATGGAACGAACTCCAAAAATGGAGGCGCCTTCGGTCGTGGAAATGGGGGAGGATTAGGGAGTGGAAGCGGCGGTGGTAAAGGATCTTCTGACAGCGCCAAAAGCGCCGACGGTGGAGATACCTCCGATCGTGGAGGCCTACCTCCTCAACAAGGTGGTGGGGGTGGCGGAGGAAGCCAAGCTTTTGCGAAATGGTGGCCAGCGTGCGTTTTTATCGATCCCATGTATGCCGACAAGGGAAATGAAATTATTAAGGGCGCCGTCGATATCGCCGCCGCGTGCAAAGTGAATTTAGTCGTATTTCCGATTACGGTTCGGCCAGGTTCCTACAGCAATTCAGAAAAAGACATCAACGCTAAACAGAAAGCTTCATGCAATATCGGATCGGTCTTAGGTGTCCCCAATTGGTCGACTTCCACTATCAATTCGTTCATGGATCCTCCTGCAGAAATGTGTGACGTTCCGGACCCAAAGTCCCCCGATGGCAAAGGTCCTCCTTGGGATCCAGGAGTGGCAGGATGCGCTCAATTATCAGCGGGAGCGAAGAAAACTGGCTCGGGACAAAACGGGGGCATCAGCGATGGCGGGGCAGTGCCTTCCATTGAAAACTCTGGAGGCGCCAGTGCCGGTGTCTTGATGCACGAGATGGTCGGACACAGCCAAATGGGAATGCCCAACTATGAAGCGAACAAAATCCCCCCGATGACAGATTTAGGATTAGGAATTGGTAGAGAGAATGGAACGGCCATAATCGATAAGATCCTTAATTCGCTCTACGCCGTAAATCACATGACACCTCCCGCTCCTCCACAGGTTGCCGCCGCGGGGCAAGAAGGTGTTTTTAAAGGCCAAGGATTTAACGAACAGGGTTGTGATATCTTTAGAAACAACGCTTACAAAAACGATGGCCGCTGGAGATACGATGCCCAGCAAACCGCTTACTACGTAAATGAAAAGGATCCCGAGCGCCAATGGCCTTTGGGCAAACCTTTATTTGGACCTCCCGGCCCTCCTCCGCCCAACAATCCTCCGCAACTTGTGGGCGACCCGAGACCTCAGGATGTTTTAACGTTTGAAGGTTCTACTCCAAAACAAGATACGACGCCTTCGGTTTCCGTCGTAGCTCCTCCTCCTCCTGGAGATGGGCTTCGTCACAAGAAACGTCCGGGCGGATCTCCCGCTGAATTGGTGAGCAATTTAAAGAAAGCGCTATCGTCTGACCTTCCTCCTGATGAAGCGAAGCTTCCTAACTATCCTAAGGAAAGCCCGGGGCAGGAAAAGTCTTCGCGATTAGTTTTCGATAACAGCGTCAAAAAAGGAAGTCCTTCTTTAGGCGATGGCGGCGGAAATAATACGTCGAGTTCGCAAACCTATTCCTCAGGATCCAATGGGGCTTCCACTTCGGGTAATGCAGGTGGTGCTGGCGACTCCGCTCAATTGGTTTTTGATGACAGCGTTAAAAAGGGCGAAGGTGCTGATACTACTGGCGACGCCAATCGCGGTCCGGCTTCTACGCTTGGACCGGACAGCATCGACGGCGGAATTCCAGGGGGCTTTGGTGGCGGCGGACTTTCTTTGGGAAATTCGGGCGGGTTTGATAGTGCGATAGGTACGCCGTTAGGCAAAGGACTCAGCAAAGAACTCGATTCGGATTTCTTTAACGGAAAACCTAAGAAGCAAGCAGTGCCTGCCAAACGAGTTAAGGGCGCGACCCTTCGTCCGCCGGATAACTCTGAAGTTACCGAAACTCCGCTAGAAACTTCCATTAATCAATAAAGGCTAAGCGCCTTTGTAGCGCTTGTAGCAATACCACGCGACGAGAGTGAACAGAAAGTTGGGAGACCAAATGCCCAACCACACAGGAACCAATCCCGACATCGCAAGGGCATTCGCCGAGACATAAGCTAACCAATAGACCAGCGCCACCGCCAGGCAAAGAATCACAGCAGTGCTTCGGATGCCGCGAGTACTCAACGTCGCGATAGCAAAGCCCAGAGCTGAAAAGACGATGCAAGAAAAAGAAAGCGCGAATCTCCGATGGAACTCTACGAGTAGAGATCGATGGATGGGAATATCGTGTAGCGTTTCATGTAACCGCTGTTTGAGCTGGGGATAGGTGTAAGAGGGCGGACTATAGCCAATCCAACCTTCTCCGGAATCGCCGCCAATATCCAAATTGATATCGTACACTTTAAAATCGATAAGCTGCTGGACCCCACCCGCCTGCCTGTGGTCCAAGTGAATGGTCCCATTGCTAAGTCTAAGTGTCAGAACCCCTTTATCTGACGGGTTTCTTAAGAGCCCTGATTGGGCGCTGATAAAGATGGGATGTTTCTCTTCGCGCTCGTCATAAATAAAGACACGCTTCATTTCGTTTTTAACGGGGACGATATGTTCCGCAAATACGACCAGGCCGTAGAAGCCTTCCATGAAGACCCCAGGTTTAAGGGCCGACATCACTCGTTCATTGCGAAGTTTGGAGATCATAAGCTCAAAGGAACGGTTCCCCTGAGGAACCGTCCAAAGGGCTGTGTAAAGGCAGAGGCCAGTGACCACGATAGAAAACATAAAAAGAGGCGAATAGATCTGGGCCAGACTAATTCCATTTACTTGCAGGGCTAAGATCTCACCTTCCGAGTTAGCTCGCGAGATTCCCATTAGAACGGAAAACAAAAAAGCGATAGGGATCGCAATCGGCATAAAGGAGAGCATGAGGTAAAGCGAGATCCGAGCCACGTCTTGAATCGCTACCTGATGGATTACAATAAATTCGCTAAGCCGAATCGCTTGGAACATGAGCAGGATGCAGAGGAAAATAGTCGTACCGCTAACAAAGCTCCAAAGGACCTCGTTACCTACGTACTTGGTAAGGTTCCAAGTGATGACTCGCGATTTTGTGGGAATCAAAAATCCTCCGCCTTTTAGACCGCGGCAAGTATACACCAGAAAGCACATCCGGAAAAAACCTCTGTATTCCAGCCCATGGAGTGATACAACCCGAGCGATGGACGAGCAAGACACGCTATTTTCGGCCACGGCCCAAGCCCAAGGGCCGCTGGCGCAGCAGATGCGGCCCCTGGTCATCGACGATATTGTCGGGCAATCCCACTTTCTAAACGATAGTTTCCGGCGGATCCTAGAATCGGACCGTTGGACGGGATTTATCTTTTGGGGACCACCCGGGACCGGAAAGACCACCCTGGCCTCCGTCATAGCGCGCATTACCAAACGGACGTACCACTCGCTTTCGGCAGTCACTTCAGGCGTAAAAGATATCCGCGAAGTTCTCGATCTTTCCCGAAGCGACCTTCGTGTCGGAAAGTTAGCCCACATCCTTTTTATCGATGAAGTGCACCGTCTCAATAAAGCGCAACAGGATGTCCTACTCCCCTATCTTGAAGAAGGGGCGATTCGGTTTATAGGGGCTACGACGGAAAATCCCTCTTTCGAAATCAATAACGCTATCGCTTCTCGTTGCGTGATTTTTCACTTCAATCCCTTAAGCGACGAAGAGCTCCGCAAAATTTTAAAACGGGCGGCGAGCCGATTCCCCAATATTGACGATTCCGTGATCGAGCGCATTGCTCAAGTGGCGGTAGGTGATGCCCGACGCGCGCTCACCCTTCTGGACCATCTCACTTTAGCGGCCCCTCCAGGAGTAAAGCTAACGGCTGAAGACTTTGAAAAGCTCACTCACTCGCAATCTATCTATTACGACAAAAAATCGGAAATGCATTACGACACCATCTCAGCATTTATTAAAAGTGTTCGAGGAAGTGATCCTGATGCTGCCGTTTATTATTTGGCACGGATGATAGAGGGAGGGGAAGACCCCCTATTTATCGCAAGACGACTCTTAATTTTAGCCTCTGAAGATATCGGAAATGCTTCGCCAATGGGATTGGTGCTTGCGACTAGCGCTTTTCAAGCGGTACACGCGGTGGGAATGCCCGAAGCGAGGATTATCTTGGCACAGATAACGACTTATCTTGCCTCGTGTGAGAAAAGTAACCGTAGCTATATGGCGATCGAAGAAGCCATAGCAACCGTAAAGACCACAGGCTCTTTGGATATTCCCTACTCCATTAGAAATGCGCCGACTAAGGCGATGAAGGAATGGGGG
>JBBQIT010000383.1:0-4653 GCA_038325205.1 Bdellovibrionota bacterium | reverse complement strand
GAGAAAATGCCTCAAGTGACAGAGGCTTTCCTTTTCGCCAAATACTAACAGTCCCCGAAGCCCCCTCTTTGCCTACCGAAACATGGACCTCTCCGTTGTCAGGAGAGTTTCGAATCGAGTCAGCGGCGAGCCTACGAAGCGCTAGCCGAACTCGCTCGGGATCACAGCGCACCGTCACGCTTTCAAAAGACTTTAGTTTGATCTGAACGTGTTTTTTTTCGGCGTCTTTGCGCCAGTCAGTCACTAAAGCTTTCACTTCCATACCTAAATCAAAGGGCTGAAATTGAAAGTTGGGTTGCGATTCTAACTTGGTATAGCTTAAAACTTCAGAAACAATTTCTTGAAAGCGACTGGTCGCCGTCGTCACCCCTGAAACTGCCTTCTGAACATCTTCGCTTAATGTTTTTTTTGTCTCGTTCAGAAGATCTGTGAAAGAGCCCAAAATCGTTAATGGCGTATTGAGCTCGTGGGAGATGAGAGACAAAAAACTGGCTTTGGCTTGGTCCAAGACTTTTAATTCCTGCATCGCTTTTTGCAAGTCGGCGTTTGTCGCGGTCAAAGCCACGTTTTTCTGCTCTAGCTCTTGGCGCAACACAAAAGCTTCGTCGGCTTGCTTTAGCGTTAACTTCAAATCTTCAGGGTCCCAGGGCTTTGCAATATACCGATAGATGTTTCCTCGATTAATAGCTCCGATGACGGAATCGATGTCGGTGTAACCCGTTAGTAGGATGCGGGTCGAACTGGGGCAAGCGTGTTTTGCCTTTTCCAAAAGCTCCACCCCGGTCATTTCCGGCATCCTTTGATCAGACACGATCACGTGATAGGTGTTTTTTTGAATCAATTTCAGGGCTTCAAACGGAGAGGTAGTAATCGTTACGTCGTACTGGTTACGAACGAGACGCTGGAGGGCCTCCAGATTGTCTCTTTCGTCATCAACAATGAGAATGGGGTGCATCGGATCCTCGTAGGACTTTTCGGTAAACTAATGATATGTCGGTACGTTGCGACTTTCAAGGAACGGTGGCGGAAGTAGGATTTTTACGGAGGTTACTGATGGAAAGCTCCAAGTCTCAGAACATCGAAACGATTCTTAAGGAAAACAGACACTTCGATCCCTCCCCCTCTTTTAGGGAAAAGGCTATTTGGGGCGATGAACAGGCCTTCGAACGGCTAAGAGCTCAAGCAGATGCTAACCCCGAGGCCTTCTGGGAAGGGGCTGCCGAAGATATCCATTGGTATCGCCGCTGGAGCAAAGTTTTAGACTGGAACGCTCCCTACGCTAAGTGGTTCGTCGGTGCCGAGACCAATGCCTCCTATAACTGCCTAGATCGACATTTGAAGGCTGGAAAAGGCGGCAAAAAGGCGCTGATCTGGGAAGGGGAGGACGGCACCCAGGTCACTTGGACTTACCAAGATCTTTACGATCACGTATGCCAATTGACCAACGCCTTAGAGAAAGACCTCCACTTAAAAAAGGGGGACACGGCTGCTATCTACTTACCCCTTACCCCGCAGGCTATCGTCGCTATGCTGGCCTGCGCCAGAATTGGGGTCACCCACAGTGTGATTTTCGCAGGTTTCGCTAGCCACGCTATCCGAGATAGGGTCAACGACGCTGACTGCAAAGTTATCTTCACTACCGACGTTACGTATCGCCGCGGACAACCGCTCGACCTCAAAAGTATCGTGGAAGATGCGGTCAAAGAAACTCCTGGAGTTAAAAATGTTGTTGTCTTGAGACGTCTTAAAACGACGACCCTGGGAGACAAACAACTCGATTGGGAAAAATTAGTTCAACCGCACGCAAAAACTCACGAAGCGCCTCCGATCGACACTGAGCATCCCTTGTTCATGCTCTACACGAGTGGGACAACCGGCAAACCTAAAGGCATTGTGCATTCGACGGGCGGATATCTCGTTCAAGTCATGCGCACCGCTAAATGGGTCTTTGATCTCAATGAAAAAGACATCTACTGGTGTACCGCCGATATCGGTTGGGTCACGGGACACAGCTATATCGTTTACGGAATGCTTTCCCAAGCAGCCACGTGTGTAATTTTTGAAGGAGCGCTTAATTTTCCTCACGGCGGCAGAATTTGGGAATTGATCGATCGTCATAAAGTAACGATCCTTTATACGGCTCCTACTGCGATTCGAGCTTTCATGCGCGGAGGAGACGACGTTCCCCGTAAATATTCTTTGGCCAGTTTGCGACTCTTAGGTTCAGTAGGCGAGCCCATCAACCCTGAAGCGTGGATGTGGTATTACCGCGAGATTGGAAAATCAAAGTGCCCTATTGTCGATACTTGGTGGCAAACCGAAACGGGCGGAATGCTAATCGCTCCTGTTCCGGGGGTTACGTCCCTTAAGCCTGGCTCGGCGACAAAGCCATTTCCTGGCATCCGCGCCGACGTGGTGAACGAGGAGGGCAAAAGCTGTGCCCCCGGAGAGGGCGGCTATCTCGTTCTCACCCACCCTTGGCCTGCGATGCTAAGAGGCATTCACAACAATCCCGAGCGTTACCAGGAGAGCTATTGGTCAAAGTATCCAGGCATCTATTTTACTGGCGATGGGGCGAATAAAGACGCCGATGGGTATTTTTGGATCAAAGGACGCGTAGACGACGTGCTAAACGTCTCTGGCCATCGCTTAGGTACGATGGAAATTGAAAGTGCTCTAGTCAGCCATCCTTCAGTCGCGGAAGCTGCTGTCGTGGGGCGCCCAGACGATCTTAAAGGGCAGGCGGTAGTCGCTTTCGTCATTCTGAAGGACGGCACTGATCTTACGGCGACTTCAGCAATTCGCGATAGTCTGAAAAAGCATGTGGTTCAAGAGATTGGATCTATCGCACGACCCGACGAAATCTTTCTCACTAAATCCCTTCCCAAAACAAGAAGCGGAAAGATTATGCGCCGAATCCTAAAGGATTTGGCTGCGGGGAAACAGGTGAGTGGTGATACCACAACGCTGGAAAACCCAGGCCTCGTGGAGATCATTGAATAACTTACTCGCGTAGCGGCATGACACGGTGGTTGCTACGCCGATAGCATCGATATACGGTGGGGCTCCCAAATAAAAAGAACTGGCGACCTAAACTTTTATTGATCGTATTATCGATTTCGGCAGCTTTGCTACTTGCCGAAGGGGCCTTGCGAATCATTCTACTGGCCCCTTTTTCCCATTCGTCGTTCGCGAAAAAAATGCGAAACCCAGACTTGTATGCGTTTGGTCGCGAGGACTATTGGAAACTCTTTATTATTTGGAAGCACGGTAACATCCCAACCGAAAATGGGATTCACCCCCTCCTAGGCTGGTCACAAGCCCCTTACTCCGCCGCAAATCCATATGGCTTGAAACAGGAAGCATTGGAGGCACTCTCTTCCGCGAAACCAAAAGTATTTTTCTATGGAGATTCTTTTGTCGACGGTAGCACTAAAGCGAGCTACACCCTTCCCCAGTTGCTTTCCGGCTGTTTAAAAAACTCGGTTGCTGTCGATCTAGGCGTCGGTGGATTCGGTTTCGATCAAACCTACTTGCTCTTTCATGAAACTCATTCTCTGGTGCCCAAGTCTCACCTCATCGTTGGCATTCTGCTTGATGATCTCGACCGCACTTTGGACACCGTTAGACACTATCAAAAGCCTTACTTTCGAATCGAATCGGGCGTTTTAAGTTTAAAAGGGGCTCCCGTAGAAAGAAATCCCCAACGGTATTTAGCAAGCCTGGAACCCAAAGTGTTTAGCTACCTCTACGCGAGAGTCGCCTATCTCTCAGGGATCGATGAAGTTCGGTGGACTTCTCCGGAAAGAGCTTACCAAGACCAAGTGAAAGGCATCACCGGACGAATCATAGCAAACATTAAAAAAGAAGCTGGCACAACCCCTCTTGTTTTTGTCATTTTTCATCAGTGGTTTAGTCTTAAAGAGAACGACTGGCGAGAGACCTATCTAAAAGAGGAATTCACTAAACAAGGTTTGGCATTTCTAAATACCAAGCCGGTCCTTCTTCAAGCAGCACAGGAAATGTCGGTTCCAGTAACACAATTCTACAATACTCAAAACGACGGCCATCATAACACTCTGGGAAATGAGGTCGTAGCCAAAGCCCTTTGTACTTACCTTGGGGCAGCTCCTTTTGTGAGGTGACAAATTTACACTAAGCCGCATTTTCTCTCACTTTCCTTATACCGATTCTTTCAGCGCAACTTTTATCGGGTGTATTACGAGCTGAATTTTATTGTATCGCAACAGGGACCGCTACCGGCGCTTCGGGCGGTGAGGAGCCGTAGCTATTATTATCTTGGCTGGTGGAAGCAAGGCAAGTTGGGTTACGGTAAGCCAGAGTTCAATACCGATTTTTTCACGCATAACATTCCGGTGTGGAGAGAGGTTTTGAAGGATCTAACCGGAAAGCCCCATCTTCGCTTTCTTGAAATTGGATGTTTCGAAGGGCGCAGTTCCTGTTGGCTATTAGAAAACATTCTCACCCACCCGTCTTCTCGACTCACATGTATTGCGTAATCCGGCCCATCCCGATCAGGAAATCCGGTGCCATTCCGATCACGTAATCCGGTCCATCCCGATCACCGGATCCGGTTTCATTCCGATCACGTAATCCGGTCGAAGCCGATCAAGGAAATTCGACGCCGAACGC
>JBBQIT010000382.1:0-4654 GCA_038325205.1 Bdellovibrionota bacterium | reverse complement strand
AGGTCGATATCCTGCAAAAGAATTTTTCGTTTTTTGACCGGATCTTTTACGACTTCCAGAGCAGCCGACATGGCCTTTTCCGCTTCATCATATTGGGGCGGATCGATGAGGAAATATTTCACCGCTTCGTCCGGCTTTTTTGCCAAGACTAAAACTCTTCCCGCTTCGGGTGGAGAATGTAAGCGATAGTAATCGACGGCAGCCGTGATTGCCTGTTTGCCGACGTCATCATCTGGATTGGCTTTGATGAGCCCTTTAACGATGTCTAATGAAACCGTGGGATTTAAAATCAATTCACTCAGCGCTTTGCTTAACTCCATTTCCCGCGAGGGAACCGCAGGTGCTTTCGCTTTTACTTTCGCTTTCACTTCTGCGGGAGCGTTTATTACAAACATGTAATAGCCCCCACCCGCAGCTCCCAAAACCGCAACCACGGTGAGAGCAATCATAGATTTGCTTGGCTTAAATCGACTTCCTAAACTTTTTTCGACCTTGAAAACTGGCTCGGCAACGCCTTGAGAAAAAGTTGAAGCGTCCGAAGTAGAGTAATTAGCAGAAGGCTTATAGGCGGTAGTCGCCGCCGGCTTCACTGTTTCGGACAAAGGTTTGAAAGCGGCCCCGCCGGCCACGGGTGGTGGAGGTGATCCAGCTCCTCCGCCGGAAAATGCCGTTCCAAAGGCAGGAATGGTTTGGACCGATTGCCATTCTTGAAGTCCTTCAAACCAAACCAGCGCGTCCGCGGGCACGGTACCCGCTCGGATACGATCGACGATCTCATTTTCCGTATGAGGGCCCGTCTGCTCGCCGTTGACGCCTAGAAAGAATTGCTGATTCTGGGTAACCGGATTCGACATGGCGCTATTATAGCACCAAAATTACAGTATTTTAGCTTTAGGTAGCCTTGGGATCTCGATTGACTCCCCTACCGAAAACTCTATTTCGCGCCGCTTCCAATTGTTTGCGACGATATTCTTCGTGATTGCTCTTTCCGAAGATACTGTCGGCATAGGCTTTCACATCCATGATCTGGATCTCATAAGGGAAGAAAACATATTCGTAGGGTTTGGGTGGCTTAGAAAATGCTTCGTAAACGGCGTGCATACCGCCGTGAATCTTTTCGAGGTTCGACTTTAGCGTCGTGTACACTTGATGCATCGGATTACGAATTTTTACCAATTCGCGGCAAGTAAATTGGATCGAGCGGTAATACTCGCTGCTATGGACGTTGATGAGGTTGCCACCAATTCTGCGAAATCCGATTCGACGCTCCAAACGGCGCAACATCTTTTCAAACTCAGCGGAATCAGGGGGAGTCTTTTGCATCTGAGTAAGAATGCGATCGATCTCAAACTGAAGGCGATGCACATCAAATAACCGATTCCTCGACCGCCCCGGACGAATATTGGGAAGACTGATGATATTTCGCTGAAGCATTAGCCGAACCGCCCGAATGGCATCAAACTTCGTTTCCGTAACGAGTCTAAATCCAATGCGATCGTAAATCTCTTCTACCAAGTTATCGGCCTTATGAAGCAGCTTTACGATCTCTCGCTCTCGGTCCTTTCGATCTTTCTTTTTAAAGAAGAGAAGTTTAATCCCGCCACCTTCTTCTTTAGGACCCAAGTAGGTAGCGCCATCCGTGCTGTCCACGTAAAGGTAAGCGTCCAATCGATTGAGAACTTGGTTTTGCACCTGCTCAAAGTACTTCAAGCGCGGATCATGCTGAAGATGGGTCAAAACATGCATGGTCCTGAGAATTCCACAGGCCCAGGTCTGGTCATCGCTATTGCCTTCTTCGGAAGCGAGCAGCAAAAGACGCCTGATATCTAAAATGGCCTTTCGGGACCGCAAATGTTCAGGGACTTTAGGATACTGAGGGTCGTTAAGTGACTTTTCGATAAAGACAATGGACTCTTCAAAACAGGTCCAAATGAGCTCAATGTCTTCCGGGTCATTAGAATCGAACCCATAAGCGTTAATAAAGTTAGTCGCCTCCTCCATTGTCTTGACCTGGAGTCTAGGCACGTCGAGGATGGACATCCCTTCAAGGACCACCTTGAGAATGGGCCACGGAAATTGAAAATTCTCGCTAGAGGGATTCACCGGGACAAGATAACATACAGGACCTCGCAATCCAACGCGCCGTGCGGTCGAGTTATTTCTGGCCCTTTATTGAGACACCCAAACTCTGGGCGCTACCAGGAGACCGAGGCGGCGAATCTGGGCGCAAAGACGAACTGGGAAGAAACCATACCGATTGAAGGCTCAAATCGGAAAGCCCACTTCCGGCCGATATCGAAGCCCATCTTGGTTTGCAACAGGACTGAGGTATCCGACGGATACGAGCTGCCTTTATCAGCGAAGAAATGGCTTACTCCGAGGCCAACCCCAACAAAAGGAGTAAAGACGCTATTTGACTGAAATCGGTAAAGTACGTACGGCAACACATTCAAGCGATAGGTCGAGACACCACTTCCAAATCCGATATCTATGCCGGGATTCAGCATGAAATCGACCTCTCCTCCAACATAGAGCGGGGTCTGTTCTAAAATCCGGAACGCCATATCAAAAGTAGGGCCCACGGAAGTACTCTTATAAGAGCTCCCGGAATAGTCTTTTTCTTTAATATTGGTGAAATAGGAAATACCGAAGGATATGGTCCTTTTGGGTAGGGCTTGCTGGTCGGTAGAGACAGCGTTACCGTCGGCCAATGCTGGCCCAGAGAAAACCGCAGACAGAAGCAAACTTCCTAGCAATATTAATTTAAGCCGATTTTGGTCTCTCATGTGCATCTCCTAATCGCCCGGGCGCCCAACATAGTGGCTAACTTACCGGGACGCAAACGAATGAGTGCAAACCTCATGCCTCGTATACCTTGAAGGTGTTCCCCGCTTTGGTTAGTATTCGAACCTTCGTGGAGAGGTGGCAGAGCGGTTGAACGCGGCGGTCTTGAAAACCGTTATACCTTCACGGGTATCGAGGGTTCGAATCCCTCCCTCTCCGCCAATAAAAAAGCCCGCACCAGCGGGCTTTTTTATTAGCGGAGTATCTGATCAGGCGAAGCGTAGCTTCGCGACCCTTAGGAGGGATTCGAAGGGAAGACCCGCACGCAACTTCTAATTCGACTAAAAGTTCCGTAAAGCGGGACTTCACCGGCGGTCTGCAGCGTCCCTTAGGGCCGCGTAAGACAATCCCTCCGACCGTGTCCCTCTGCCGAAACGCCGTTAAGGCAAATATCCCCGGGCTTTTTTATTAGCGGAGTATCTGATCAGGCGAAGCGTAGCTTCGCGACCCTTAGGCTTAATCCTTAATCCTTCCGATTTTCCCTTCCCATCCGTCACACAGCTACCCTAGACTACGTCACTAGTAGACCCTCTTGAGGAGACCCCATGCGCTCACTTTTGCCCTTATTCCTAGCTATCGTATTTCTCGCCTCAGCTTGCGACAAACTCGAAAACAAACCTTCAAACCAGGTGCTAAACCCCGACGGCAGCCGAACGTTGCCCTTTCAGGTCGCAGCTCTGGGGACCAAAGTGAGAAAGATTGTAGCGGGTAACTTTTTCACATGCGCCATGGTCGATACCGCTTTAAATGAATCGAAAGTTTTTTGCTGGGGAGCCAATGAGAGTGGGCAGTTAGGTAACGGGACTGTGAATCCCACACCGGTCCCTCTTCCCGTAGCCAACTTACTTCACGTCGAAGACATTGTGGCGGGCAACTCTTTTGCTTGCGCCATCGATAGTGGTGCCGCCAATCGACAGCTCTTTTGCTGGGGAAGCAATACGACTTATCAATTGGGCCAAGGCGATGGCAATAACACCAACTCGCCTGTTCCTCTTCCCGTAAAAGGGCCAGGTGCCGACGCTACTTTTATCGGAATCGATAAGGTATTTGCTTCAAACTACGGCCGGGTCTGTGCGGTTCCTAGAGCGGACACCAAAGCTTATTGTTGGGGGGACTCGATTCAACAGATCGCACAGGTTCAACCGGGTGCCGGCGGAGCCGCACCGACCACGATTTACGTCGCGGCCCATCTCACCGTTACCCACCCCACAGAAGTCGTCGTCACCGATCCTGCGGCGAGAAAATGGCAAGGGGTGACGGGAATGTCTTTAGTTCAAGATGATACCTGTGCGCTTGCGGGTGGAGTAGCAGTCTGCATGGGGCAATTGATCCAACTCATCCCCTCACGAAATGGAGTGCTTTTAGTCGGCGGCGATACCAGCACCTGCCAAGTGGATGAAACCGATCAAAACCAAATGACCTGCTGGGGTGTGGCCCCTTCCACAAGCGCAACCAAAGCCACAGTGTTCACCGTACTTTTCGATAACGAGATCAACTCGGCTTCTTACTTTTCCGGACACCTGTGCGCTAATGCCCAAATAAGCGGACAAGTGTGGTGTTGGGGCTCCAACAACAAAGGCCAATTGGGGATTGGCTATCCAACCACTAACCCCATCGTTCCCACCGGCCGCGTTCAAGTTCAAAGGCTAGGCGCTGCTATTCAGGTAACGACAGGCCTTCTGCATTCTTGCGCCCTGCTCGGCGACGGAACGGCTTGGTGCTGGGGCGCCAACAACAAAGGCCAGCTTGGCGTCGGTGCCCGACGCCCTTAGCCGGCGGAAGTTCGTTATCCGTAGCCACTTTCAGTTCA
>JBBQIT010000381.1:0-4662 GCA_038325205.1 Bdellovibrionota bacterium | reverse complement strand
ATTTTTGAGCAGGTAGCTCGCCTCTGCGGAAAATCCGAGATTGGAAAGACTTAGTAAGAAAATGAGAAGGATGAGGGAGGTTAAGGTGCGCATATAGCCAATCTTAACCTAAGGAAGCCTTGGAATAAACGACGGCCCGAAACGAATTACCGTTCGCTTCGGGCCGTCTTGAACGAACTAGAGATTGACCGTGAAGGCAAGCTGCCAAGTCGCGTTCTTAATCGCTTCATCAAAAGTGAAGTCACTCAAGTCGGACTTAACCATGTTACCCGTCACGTAGGCCAATCCTACCGTAAAGTTATCGTCGAAGGCGTAGTCGAGTTCCGGCCACGCGTAAACCAGGTAACCCCAGTTGCCGCTTTTCGCCGAAGATCCGTACTGTCGGTATTTGGTTTGATACACGAGCAAAGGAAGATCGAGGCTCAACTTGGAAGTGATGTTGAAATCAGCAATGAAGTAATATCGGTTTTCCCAAGCCGCATTCGGTCCAAACTCTGGAGTTCCCGCGGTGCGGAAAATTTCAGGTTTTACGACAAAGACGCCCGTCAAACTGACTACTTCACTGACCTTCTTCACCAACTTAAAGGCGTTGTAGATCTGAGTGATGTTGTTAGCGGCGTAGTCATTACGCCAAGTCGGAACGTAGATGCGGTTTTCATAGTTGAATGCGAGAGTCTTATCGCTCGACTCCCAAATCTTATTTACACGAGTACGTAGGAATCCCTGATCGAGAACTCCGTTGATGCCGTCGGCTGGTTGATTGCCCAACACCGCGTTGTCGAGGTTGGTATCAAAACCTTGATACCAGCTCATTAAGAAGTTGGGATTAAATTGATATCCCATCTGAACATAGTTGGACGTATCAAACATATTCGTGCCGTTGTAATACTCAGCACGAAGATCGATTGTACCAAACATTTTGCTCGTAGGAGCTACTGGAGCTGCAGTCGCCGTCGACGCGCCAGCAGGAGCAGCGGCAGACGTTGAAGATTCTCCGTAACCCATGACTGAAAAGGTCAGACCAACTGCCACTAAGGCTAACGCCTTAACGGACCCTTGAATGCGCAAACATTTCATTTCATCCCCCATTCCCAAAAAAGTACCAAGAAAACCCCGTTAAACGGTGTCCTATACTCAACCTTAACCAAAACCTAAAGCAAGTTCCCTGCCAACCAGAATCTCTGCGTCAGCCGCGTGAAATTCCGCTTTCCTGTTCTTTTTTTCCGAAATACCGGTGTCCTTTTGACCCCAAAATGGGGACGGAGGCCAAAGTGGCGCCTCTTTTTTGGAGTCAAAACGCATCGCGTTACTTGAAGGGTTTGGAGATCTTAGGCGAGCGAAAAAGAGGTTTTCGGGCAAAAAAAAACCGAGGGCTAGCAGCCCCCGGTCAAAAAGTACGGGCAACAATAAAAAACCGACCTACCTAAAGGTAGTGTCCGACTACGCGGCCACCTTCGAGCATTCCGCAGCGCAGCGAGCACAACTCTCAGCGCAGTTTTTACAGATCGCGTGATGAGACTCGTGCACGCGGCAATTTTTCTCGCAGGCTTTGCAAACGTCCGCGCAGATCGCAGCGACCTTACCTAAGTGCGCCGATTTTTGGGCGGCCAAATCAAGCAGAGCTCGACACATCGTCAACATTTCGTTCACGCTCTTTGCGCAATCCGCCATCGACTTATCTCCGGCGCTTAAGAGATCTAAACAATGCTGCTTACAAATCTCCCCGGTCTTGATGCAACTCAGAGCAGAGTCAATGAGCGCTTCTCTACTATCACCCGTAGATGCCGCTTTGGCGGCAAAGCTAAGACTTGATTTCAAAAATCCTGTGGCAAGAACGCCGGCGCCTGCTGCAATAACTTCTCTTCGAGTCATAGACTCCCCCTGAGGTAATTTGATTGAATCAATTTGTTGAGGTCTCTCATATCCCTTCGGCGGACAAACTGTCAAAGAACCTCTGCGACGATCCCGCGCTGATGGCAGTTGTTAATGAAGGTCTGAAATATTTGCCCGGTCAAAAGTGTGTCTTTGGTTCATTCAGAGTCAGACCGCCCCACCTTCTTCTATCGACTAGCTTTGGATTGTAAAAAACACCGTGGCACGTGTGTTGCTCTCCTTATAAGTCAGGGGGTGAACACATGACGTCAAAAAGGACACGAAACACAATGGTAGCGCTAGGGCGACTGGCCTTTGCAGGAGCTCTGGGATTGGTATTCGCGAGTCAAAATCTTGCGGCGGCGGACCTAAATTTGAGTTCCGCCGACGGAGTGGATTTTCACCGCGGCGGAGGCGGTGGCTTTCGCGGCGGTGGAAGAGGCGGCGGTCATTCCGGAGGTCATCATCCGGGTGGTGGGAATGGCGGAGGCGATAACGGCGGTGGACCGATCATTATTCCCTTTCCTGGTGGGGGAGGCGGCGGTCCTGTAATTATCGGTGATCCCGGCGATGGCTCTTCGCGATGCGAATGCGTCTTCGTCGATGACTACTACTACGGCGCCGGATACGACCTCATATTCTACGCCGATGACGGAGAAGCCAAAATCGGTAGCTTCCGTTACATCGAAGACTGCGAAAGAGATCGTTACTACGAGCCCGGCTGTAGCAACTAATTAGAACTACAAGGCCCTTCCTTGCAAACCAAGGTAGGGCCTTTTTTTTTGCGCTTTGCTCTCCCGTCAGCACATAGCGTTAGGCACGTTACATTGACTCACGTCAGAAATTTGAGGACACTAATGACGCCTATTTAATTTGAAATTAAAAAATTGAGGTCAGCCCGCATGAGGATTTCTCTCTTCCTTCTGCTTTTTATTCCCCTATCCGTTTTCGCCAACTCTCTTCGCGTCGACTATCCCTCAGGATTGATGGAACGCGCCGAATTCGAAGCCCCACTTCCCTCTCACGGAAGGCAATCGGAAGCGGAGGCGCTTGAAGCAGTCTTCGCTAAAACGCTGGGCGGTCAACCCTCTGGTTTAACGTGGCGTCGCTTAACTCGTTTTGAAGATAAGACTCATATTCATGGTCTCTTCGAGCTTACCTACCAAGGGCGTCGAATCGTCGATCAACTACTGAACACCCACTACCAAAAAGAGCTTGGTTTTGTGCAGTATGTTTCGAGCAGTTGGGAAAGTAAATTTACGGTGCCCGAGACTCGCTCCGCAAAGGATGATGCTTCGTTCGTGAAAGCAAAACTTATCGCCTATTTAGAAAAAAAATACGGTGCTTTCACAGGAACTTTAAAATTTGAACCGGTAATTTGGGTCGATGAAAAAGCAGGACTAGGAAAATCTACTTTTGAAATTGAAGTGGCCTGGTCAAAGAAAGGCATTTTCGAGACTTTCGTCCTCGACGAATCTACGGGGGCCATTCTTTCCGAAAGAAGCTCGGTTCGCCACTTCACTCAGAATAACCAGAAAGTCTATTTGAGTAACCCCTTGGCCAATGCGGGAACTCCGGATACCCAAAACTTAACGGACCTTCTAAACAATACGACCCTTCAAAATAGCTATGTCCACGTCCAACGCGACGAAAACGAAATTTCACCCACTTTGAAGGAGATCGATCCTACGATTGATTACACCACGACGGGAACTCCCGCTTTCGACACCGATCCGGATCATTATCAACCCTTTTCGCCCACTCCGCCTACCCCTCCTACATGTCAGTTTACTAATTCCGCAACGTGTCCCAATCAGAGTTTTGACGGAGTGAATATCTACTTCCATCTAAATGCCTATCGCAAACAGCTTCAGGTAAATTACGTAGCGCTTGGGGTAGATACCGTTGCGGCTTCTGACCTGACCGACCCCATCGATGTGATCGTGAACTCCCTTAGCGTTGACCTTTTCGGCACAGGAGATCCCACAAGCTACACGAACAACGCTGCGTACATCAATTCCACCTGCCGAGAAACCTTCACTCCAACTTTTACCCGCTGTTTAGTTTTCCTTCGACCTGCTGCCGGAAATACCAATTCCTGCGGCGTAGGAAAACACACTACGATCAAATTCTACGACATCGCTCGCGAAGGCAACGCTATCGTCCACGAATACCAGCACTATGTTACCGATCGCATCGCACGCTTAGTTCGCGGATCTTCCGCAAGTCCGGTGGTGGGAGATGCCCTTCATGAAGCTTACTCCGACTATTTCGGAGCTTCGGAAACCACAAGACTTTCTGGAGTCAGTTCCAGTCAAATTGGCGAGTATGCTTTTCAAAATTGCGGCACCCTCGTTCGAGATCTGGCGCAATTAAAAGTTTTTGCTAATTCGGCGGAAGACGCAGATCCCCACGTTGCAGGACTCTCTTGGGCAAGCGGTCTTTGGGCGTTACGTGCTTACCTCGGCGTGGATGCCACCGATAAACTCGCGATTAAATCTCTTTTCTTCTTACCCGCTAAAGCGAATTGGGTGAGTGCTGTGGAAGCCCTCATCCAAGCAGACGAAGCCCTAAACGGCGGCGCCAACGCCGCAAAAATCCGAACTCTCTTTTATGACGACATTAAGCTTATTGGAGGACAGTCGGGATTTTTAAGAGATCCTTCGACGGGCGTAATTGAGATGGGATTTCACAGCTGTTCAGCCGTTCATCAACGCGGGCCGATTCCCTATTTGGGAATGACGCTTTTCTTGGTTTGGGTGCTCTCAGTGTTGACTCTGGGGCGTTTTC
>JBBQIT010000380.1:0-4664 GCA_038325205.1 Bdellovibrionota bacterium | reverse complement strand
ATTTCATGAAAGCTCCCGAAGCCAACTTCTATAAAACGTTGTTAACAGTGAATCCAGAACTTGGATCCCTGGTAGCTGCTCAGGGCAGACGCGAAGAAAAATACTATGCCATGGGAGATATGACTGCGTTTAAGCGGCTTAGCCATGGCCCCAACTATCTGTTGGTAGGAGATGCTGCTTGTTTCAAAGATCAATGCACCGCTATTGGGATCACTCACGCGCTAAGAGATGCGGAACTCGCGGCTCAAGCCATCCACTTGGGTCTTTCAAAGCAGCTGCCTTTACCCTCAGCGACGTTTCACTACCACAAAACGAGAGAAGCTGATGTCGACGAGTATTTTGACTTTGTTTGTGAGCAAGCAAAGATGAATTTAGCGACCGGCGAGGAGTTAGCTCTTTTTGAATCTCTGGGTCGTCCCGAAAACCAAGAGCAAACCAATCGCTTTCTCGCGATGTGCACCGACAGTCTTAAACCCAGCGACTTTGTGAAATCATTGGTTATCCAGGAAAGGAAAGAGCATGTACGACCTGAACTCAGCATCCGGTAGTGGAGAGGCTTCGCTAGAAGCTTTAGCGCTGAAACACACCACCAACGATTTTTATCAACCCAAGGGACCTGATCTTTTGGCGCGCACTCAAGATTACTATGAATGGGTGCAAGCTCGCAAAAGCACAGAAACCTGGCAGTACACACGGATCTTAGAAACCTTTCCCGGAACTTCCGCAAAGCTGAGAGATACCGACGGCCGCTCGGTCAATGGAATCAATTTTAGCTCGCAAGACTATTTATCTTTAGGGGCGCATCCCAAAGTGCATGAAGCCGCCAAGGAAATCATTGGGCAATTCGGACCTCACAGCGCCGGCTCTCCGATGATTATCGGAAATACGTCGACTTCAATGATCTTAGAAGAAGAGTTAGCCGACTTTTTAAAAACAGAGCACGTCCTCCTTTTTCCGACAGGATGGGCGGCTGGCTTCGGGGCCATCGTCGGGCTGGTACGGTCTTACGACCATATCGTAATGGACCGACTCTCCCACGCTTGTCTTCAAATAGGAGCCCGTTCCGCCACCACAAATCTTTACAAACATGCGCATCTCGACGCCGAGGCCGCAAGGAAGGTCCTTTCTGAAATTCGCACCAAAGATCATCGTGGGGGAATATTAGTAATCACGGAAGGTTTGTTTTCGATGGACGCGGACTCTCCGGATCTCACCCGTCTTCAAGAGACGTGTCATGAGTACGGCGCTACGTTGATGGTAGACATCGCCCACGACTTAGGTTCCATGGGGCCTCAAGGAACTGGCAGAATTGGAGTTGAAAATCTTCTCGGTAAAGTAGACGTCGTGATGGGAAGTTTTTCCAAGTCCTTTGCTTCGAATGGCGGCTTTGTGGCGACTCAAGCGGCTTCCGTGAAAGAGCACTTAAAGATGTTTTGTAACTCCCATCTTTTTTCAAATGCGCTTTCTCCGGTACAAGCGGCCGTAGCGCTTACCGCGCTTAGAATCATTCGATCGTCCGAGGGTGACGCGCTTAGAGAACAACTCTTCTCAGCGATTCGCGCGCTCCGTTCGGCGTTTGAAAATCACGGGATCGCTTGCTACGGCAATCCCTCACCGATAGTTCCTGTTCCGATTGGAGACGAACGACTCGCCCGCATTGTATATCGAAAATTGAGACAGAAAAATGTAGCGGCGATGATCATTGAACACCCCATCGTCCCTTTGGGATCGGCTCGTTTTCGACTCCAGGTCATGGCACATCACACGCCGAGCGAAGCCCAAGAAGCAGCCGAGGTGATTGTTGAGGCTATGGAAGAATCGAAAGAATACTTAAACGAGAACTACCAGCCTCTTTAACGGAGAAAGAGTTGTTGGAAAAATCCTCTTCGATTGGAGTTTTGAGCCGTCGTCGCGGCAGATTAGATATATTGCTCTTCATCCATACGATGATCAAAGAAAGGTCGACTTCGCCTTTTCACTTCTTCTAAGGTGCGTCCGCCGTCAGATCCATTTTGAAAAATATCGCCTTGCGAGGCGGGTTTCGTCTCTTCGACAGGGGGGACTTCTCCGGGGCGACCGCATCCCGCGATAATTAAAGCGACCGCTAAAAAGAGAAAAGCGCTAGTTTTCATATCGAGTGCCTCCTACCGAGTGCGGAAAGAACTGCATTCCCAGTTGAAACACTTCCTGGGGATTGCCAACGGAAAATCGCTTATCGAACTCTTCTGCCATCTTTCTTAAATACCCTTTTGCTTCCTGCATTCGCTTGGGGTCGAACGTTAACGTCACCGAGAGAAACTCTCGCTCTTGAACGGGAAGCTCTCTCAAAGCGCTTTGCGCTTGGCAGATCTGCTCAAAGTGGTGTTGCCGAAGGGCCGCGATAGGAATGTCGGCAGGAGTGGTCAGCTTTTCTTTACAAACTTGGTAACCGGATTCAGTCTTCTCTAAAATTCCAACCTTAACCATATTCTCTAAGGAACGCTGTGCTGCCTCGGGAGAGACTTTTCCTCGAAGTCTACGGCTGATCGATTCAGGTTTGGGATCGAAACCAGAGGTAGCGATCAACTGCTTGATAGCAATGGAGTACCAGTGAGCTACGTAATTTAACTGCTCCTCAGTGAGCAGATCTCGTGCGGCGTACTGGGACCTCAGGGCTTTTAATTGCTCCATGGTGCTCGAGTTTCTCGACCGGCTTAAAAGTTCAAGGAAAATTTGTTCGGCTTCACTCTGTCCTAGGAAGCGTCCCAATCGAATCAGAAAATCTCGGCTGGGCGTTCGGCGCCCTTCCCTAACCATTCCTACGGTACGCCGTGATCCGTAACCCAACCAGTTCGCCCATTTGGTATCTCGCGTGCGATGGCTGGCGTTGGCATCTGAAGTACGCGCCAGAGCGGAGAAGTACGATGGGAAATCGTCGAACGCAAAAGGACTAGGTGGATTTCGATTCAAATAGCTCATAAAAAGTTGACGCACACTACCACTACGTGGGCAATCGACTCCAGAAAAAAATTAAATTTTCTTATAAGTTATTAATATATAAAGAATAAAAATATTTCATCCTGGTAGGCTACTGTGCCCGGCTTGGCAAGAATGAAGCTCAGATAGTGGTTAATGAATTTGGCGGATATTCCACGGGTTAGTAACGAAAAAGCCCTGTGGAGACCAGTAGATGCTGTTGAGGTTGCCGATGCCGTAGGTGCCCGACAAAGATCCATCGACGTCGGAGTTGTAGTTAGTGCCTGCGATCTGTCCGTTTATGAACGTCGCAACGGCTCCATTGGAGATCGTGATTTTACGAATGGAATTTATCTGCGAGTCATAACTGTAAAGATAAGTGCCATCGCTGGTGAGCGAAGTAGGAACGTTAAAGCGCGCGGTTGCTCCCGTGGCATCCACAAAACCACAAGCGCCACTCGTTCCTGCTAAGGTCGAAACGGTTCCGCCAGAAATTACAATCTGTCGAATACTGCAGTTTCCCTTGTCGGCTACGTATAGTTTGGTTTTGTCCGATGAAATCGCAAGACCTTGGGGATGATTAAACCCAGCCGCTGCTCCCGAGCCCTCCGAAGTACCAGAGACTCCCAAATTACCGGCGAGTGTCGTCACCACACCGGTCGCGATCACGACCTGACGAATAGCGTGGTTGGCGTAGTCTGAAACATAAACATTGGTGCCGTCCGTAACGATACCGTAAGTATCTCCGCCGAATTGAGCACTCGACCCAGTAGCATCGACAGCACCTGAAGTAGTGAGACTACCCGCTAAAACCGTAACGTAAGCGGAAGCTATATCCACCTGCCGGATGGTTCTACCATCGGCGACGTACAAGTTGATTCCATCATTGGTGGTCGATTCAGGATTGAAGAAGTCGGCATCCGAACCAGTACCCGTACCGTTGATGGTACTGCAAGTGCCGGCCGCACTTCCCGCGAACAGCGTCAAAGTGAAATTCGATAGATCAACGGCGCGAAGCTGACAGTTTCTCTGGTCAGGAACATAGAGAACTCCCGCGTCAACCGTCGGCTGGAAGGCATTGCTAAAGAGAGAATTTGCGCCGGTGGAATTGGTGAAACCAAAATTGTTTACCTGTCCTACGAAGCTTGATACCGCCAAAGTGCTGATTCGCATTTTACGAACAGCGGCCAGCGCGCTATCGGTGATGTACAAGTTGGTTCCGTCACCAGTAACACCCATAGGTCCCGAGAGGTAGGCAGCGGTACCAATATCATTACGAGTAATGTTGTTAGTTCCCGTAACGGTAGTAACGGCGCCACCCAAAGTAAACTGACGCGCGACCAATCCACCAATATCGATAACAAAAAGAGTGGAGCCGGTTAAATATAAAGCGTGCGGTTGATTAAATTGCGCAGAAAGAGCAGTACCGTTATCCACTTCGCCTTGCACACCCGTTCCTGCAATCGTACTGACAACTTGGGTTCCGATAATGATTTGGCGAATAAGATTATTGCCTTTGTCAGCGACATAAAGAGTCGTCCCGTCAGTCGCTAATCCATGGGGGCTATTGAACGATGCGCCAGTTCCTGTTCCGTTACCTGTACCAGAAGCTCCGGCAGCTCCTGCTAATGTCGTGGTATCAAAATTCGAAAGCGCCATCTGTCGAATCGTGTGGTTACTGGTATCGGCGACATAGACGTAAGTGCCAT